>JAHQWY010000008.1 GCA_029856445.1 Promethearchaeia archaeon | reverse complement strand
AGATTGAGATTATTGGGGAGGATGTATCAAATATTAATTGGAATTTTAAAGTGAAACGCAGTTTAGTAATATGGGGAGATCAAATGGTACGAAAAGGACAATTACATTTTCTTTATCCATTATTCCGTAGCGAACTCTTCTTTTTAATTCCAACTTATGCATCTATGATATATCATGATATGTTGTGGTACCCTTTAATTGGTAAGAAAAGAATTAAGAAATTTCACCAAACTGAATGGGGAAAAATGTTTAAAGCATATCCAAATAAATAATTTTATCTCACCATCAGTTTAAATTTTTAACATATGTAGAATCTATTCAGAAGATAGCATTATTTATTAACTGATTGAAATCATTCTTTAAACTCAGATCTTCTAATTTTAAATGAATAAAAAACTCAATAGAACCTTCTTTACCTAATATTGGTGACTTAATTATATTATTAGGAAATAATTGATTTTTAAGGCACCATTGACTTAGATCTAACACAATTTCGTAAAGTTGTTGAGGATCTTGAATTACATTGAACTTTGAAATATTAATATATTCAGTTTCAAAAATGGGCTTAATTAAAGCGATAATATCACCATCAATTTTAATATTTTTTTTTACATTAGGAAGTATAGTTTTTAATGATGCAAATGTAATATCGATAGTACAGATATCCACTTCTTCAGATATATCTAGCATATTCCTAGCATCAATACCTAACATCGGAATTATTTTTCCCTTTACTTTCTCACATCTTAGTGAAGGGTGAAGTAAATCCTCAGCTTTGTCTATAGCATATATTTTTTTTGCTCCATGTTTTAAGAGACAATCTGTAAATCCCCCAATTGAAGCCCCTATATCCATACAAGTCTTATTAGCAACCGAAATTGAAAAATTTTGCAATGCCGCTTCTAATTTTAATCCTCCTCGACTCACATAAGGAAATTCCTTCTTTAAAGTAATTTCTAGAGAATTATCTATCTTTTTTCCAGGCTTCAGTATTGTTTTTCCACTAATAGACACATAACCGTTTGTTATTAACCACTGTGCTTTAGTTCTGCTTTCAACTAACCTTCTGTCTACTAAAATAACGTCAATTCTTTCTTTCATTAATTAACTTTTACATTATATTTCTTATTTAATTTGTTCTCAATTCTAGTTGCAATACCCAAACTTAATTTGCCTACTTGAACTTTAATAGAAGCTTTTCCTCCCCATCTTTTATAAATAGCCCTTAAAACAAGACCTATAGAAATAAATGCTACTGCTGTGAATATCCATATACTAATCAAATTTAACTGGTTTAAAAAAAGAAAATATAATAAATTGTGAGCAAGGTAAATTGTCAATGAATAATAAGAGTAGTAAAAAATGAATTTGTAACTCTTATTTGTCTTTATGAGATTATATTTTTCAATCGATAATAATATAGAGAGCAATGTGATATCAATTCCTAGAGAATATATTATCCAAGAAATACTTTCTCTCCTCAGAAATTGCGGTATATTAAGAAAAATTCCAAAAATTATTAGACTAAAACCAATTATTAATGTAGGGATTAAAAGTTTCTTTTTAAAATTCAAATTCTGGTTTTCATCAATATCAGGATTAATAACTTCGTAGATTATATCTCCTATAACAGTTCCAACAAGGAAAAATGGAAAAAATATAAGAATAGGATCTTGGTGGATATCATTATATAGAATATGAAATAATACACCTAAAATATTGAATTTTCCTTGAAAAGGTAATAGCCATGAAACGATAAACAAATGGAGAACAATAATTGAAATAGCAATAAATATTCTAATGAGTTTAGAAGTTTTTAATAATGGCCACGCTAAAAAGAGCGAAACTGCAGAGGTTAATAATACAAACCAAGTCCAAATCATAGCCGGATTATTTAAAGCTATTGCAGTAGGGATATTATAAACTAAGGCTATTAAAAATATAAAAAAGGCTCGTAGAAAGTATGAATTTCTCATTATTCGAAAAGAATAATCATTTGAAACTTTAACCTTATTTAGTCTCTTTTTATATGATAAACTAATACTTATTCCTGAAATAAATAAAAATCCTGAAGCACCTATAGGATCGAATATCATAATCGCAAGTGGATGTAACCAGTGAAATTCTGCGTTTGTCCACCAATCAATTAAATGGGTTAAAATCATCCAAGTCATACATGAACCACGAAAGATGTCAATACTTTTCAATCTTTGCGATTTCATTTGGTTGATACTTTTCATAGTGAGGAAATTGTTTATTTATAATTTTTACTTTATAGTTGAATTACTCTAATATTTTCATTTGAAATATCTTGCTTGTTAATCTTTGTTTAATTCAATTATCATCTTAGCAGACTGACTAAGTGAAATTTCATTGTTTATTATTTTTTCTATGATAACTTTTACATCTAAGGATGAAACATTAACCTCTTTTAATAATATTTCATTCTCCATTCTATTATTTAAATTTAGATTTTTACCATGTTTGAAAGAATAGAGAAATTCTTCTTTATCAACTTCTATTCCACTTCTAAGAGCTAATATCAAGGCAGAAAGTTCATGTTTAGTTCTAAATCTTTTTTTAATATTTTGGATTTTTATTTTTGATGATTTTGACTCATTTATGAGATAAATTTTTACTCTATTTCTTCCCTGAAATAAATGAAGGATTCTATGAATCAACTTTGAAGTTAATGTTAAGACTCCACTACCAAATTTAAATATTAATTGAATCAGATCAGGATTATCTCTTTGGAAACAATCAGTGTAATCTTTAATATAATCAATAATTTTGTTTTCATCATAAAAAGTGTGAGAATTTAGATAATAATCATCCAAAAATATAACCAAACCTATTTTTTTAGATCCAGGATCAATAGAAAAGAGTAATTCAGTATAATTTTCTTTATAATCTATTCTATAAGCCGCTAATATTTTTAATATATAATTTTCGAAATTTTTATCTTTACTATAGGCAAGAATCTTCAATTTTTTATACTTACCTGAAAATCCATTAACCTCATTAGAGGTGGTAAGAAGTAGTGAGGGAATATCTGGAACTTTTGCTGATCCACTTAAAATCTTAAATTTAATATTTAGTCTTCTAAGCTCCCTATTTAGTCTATAAAAAAAATTCAGATTCTCCGTATATATATATATAATTTTGTTTCTCAAATTATAATTAATAATATTAACCAAAATTAATAATTTATAATTAAATGAAATTTCCAATCTCTAGATTAAATGATTATTTTAGAAGATTCCCTTTTTTTAAAGGCATTATTTCCGTTTGGGGAGATTTTGGAGTTGGAAAAACTACATTTGCATTACAAACTTCAATGAACTCCATTAAAAATGAAAATAGTATAATTTACATCTATTCAAAGCCAGTTATTCCTCATGAAATAATAAAAAGAATATTTCAAGATTCAACAGAATTTCTTGAAAGAATAATTTTTATCATTCCAGATAATTTTGAAGATTTACATGATATAGTGTTTAATTTAGAATATTTAATCTTAAGAAATTTAAATGAAACAAATAATCGGATAACTCTAATTGTAATTGATTCACTTACAGATTTATACCGATTAGAATTAAATAGAGAAAAAAGAGATAAAAATTACAATTTAAACTATAATTTAGACCATATATTAGCAACTCTTTCCTATATAAACGAAACTTACGATATTAATATCTTAATTGTAAATGAAAAAGTTCAAATCAGAAATAAAAATCAACCAAAAGAAATTCAAAGCGGAGGTAAAGTAATGGAATATTGGACAGCATTAGATATAAAAATTGAGCGTACTGACATATTGAAAAAGAGGAAATTTTTTCTAACCAAACATCCTGAAGAAAAACAGATAAACTTCATGTCTGAACTAACTGAAAACGGATTTCTGTAGTAATAATAGTTATAAGAATTATAAAATTTAATTTGTTTTGTAGATAATATATAAATGAGAATGGCAAAAAAAAAAGAATTGATTAATTCTAATTTAAGTACAATTAAAGAAGGAAACGCTGAATTTTATATACATGCTACCGATAAAGATTCGATTCCATCAAAATCCATGACCGTTTTCTATAATCAAAAAATGGAAATCAATAGAGATATTTCTAACCTAGCAATTATAGCTTACAACAGATTAGTTAACCAAAATCCACTCGTAATTGTAGATTCAATGGCAGCTTCAGGAATAAGTTCTATTCGAATATTAAAAGAATGCAAAAATATTAAGAAAATCTATATAAATGACATCAATCCAATAGCTGTTAATTTAATCAAAAAAAATTTATTATTAAACAGAATTGATAATCACCCCGCTCATGTTGAAGTATCAGGGAAAGAAGCAAACCTCTTATTTTCAGAAATTGCACAAAAAGCTTATATATCCTCAGATATCAATTCACAGAAACCTAATATAATCTCAATTGATCCATTTGGTACACCTAACCTATATATAGATGGAGCTTTTAAAGCTATACAAAAAGTAGATGGATTACTATGTATTACCGCTACTGACACAGCAGTTTTATTTGGAGTAAGGCCAAAAAGTTGTATTCGAAAATATATGTCAAAACCTTTACATACTGATTTTTGTAAGGAAATTGGCGCTCGAATTTTAATATATTTTATTTCAAGAATTGCAAATATAAACAAAATGGGTATAATACCACTATTAACATTTTATTCCTCACATTTTATAAGAGTTTTTTGCTTGACATTCAAAAATAGAAAGAAAATCTCACAATATTTTAAGAATTATGGTTATTTAATTCATTGTAATAATTGTGGGTATCACTCAACTTTTCGAGATAATATTTTAAAATTACCTAATCATTGTCCGATTTGTAAGAGAGATAATCATATAGAATATGCAGGACCTTTATGGATTAATGAAATCTGTGATCTACGATTTGTTAAGGAAACGATCCTTTTAAATCAAGAACTTCAATATAGAAATAAGAAAAAGATGAGTAAAATATTAAATTTTATTCAAGAGGAGATTAATATGCCCCCCTTTTATTATAATATCCATAAATTAAGCAAAAACCTAAAACTCACAAATGTTCCAAAATTAGATGATCTTCTATTGAAAATAAAAGAAAAGGGATACCAAGCTTCAAGAACTCATTTTGATTTTTTATCAATCAAAACGAATTTGGATATAATTTCAATTAAAAATATATTATTAGAATTATAAGATTATTAGATTTGAAAAACATCTTGACAAATCACCAAAGTAATCATAAAAAAGATCCTCATTATCAGAAAGCAAGAAAGGAAGGATTTAGAGCAAGATCAGCATACAAATTATTAGATATTCAGAAAAGGTACAATATTTTCAAAAGAGCATTCTATATTCTAGATCTAGGATCTGCTCCAGGTTCTTGGCTTCAAGTTGCCAAAGAATTTGCAGAGCATAATATAATTAGATATAATGATCAGTTTTACCATCGAGATCATTATAAGATATTAGGTGTTGATATTAAAAAAATATCGTCGATTGAAAATGTTGATTTTCTCTTGATGGATTTTACAAATCCTGATTTTCCTAATATGGTTCAATCTTATTTTCAAAACAAAATAGATTTAATAATATCTGATGCTTCAATTAATAAAATTGGTAATAAATTTTCTGACCATTTAAACCAAATAAATCTATGTTATAATATTCTTGACATTGTTAAAATCCATTTAAAAGTAAGGGGCGTTCTAGTGTTAAAGACTTTTCAAGGATCTGATTTTAAAAAATTATTTTCTAAAATTAAGACTGAATTTAAATTATTGAAAGCATATAAACCAAAATCTTCCAAAAAGAAAAGTAATGAAATTTATCTCATTGGATTGCAGAAGAAGTGATTAAATGTCTTGTAAACGTGCTTCTATTTCCTCAAAATTTATATTATACTCTTTACCGTTTGATGAAGCCTCAATCCACTCGGTTAACCACGGGCATTGAAATGGATTAAATTGGTCTAAATTTGTATCGTTACACTTACTTCTAAAAGGACAGATAAAACAGGGTTGTCTAGAAAACATATTCCATATAAAATCTTTACGTTCTTTATCTATTTTAACGGTCTTAACTTTAACATCTATCTGTTCAATTGATTTAATAAATTTTGTCCAAGAAGCGTCAACTAACTCTCTTTTTATATTTATTTTGGATTGTAAGGATAAAACATCCAAAATTTCCTCTAATTCATTAGATTCAATATCACTTAGTCGACGAAGATCATTAAAATATAGTTCTTTCTCTCGATTAATAATATCTAAAACTAATTTTTCATTTTTACGTAATGCTCTACTAAATTCTTTTTTTTTTTCTTCTATCCTTTCAATTCTTCGTTCAATATCTGATTTTTCATCTATTGGTCCTTCAATTCTTTCTTTTATTTTACATTTATGACGTGATAAATAAGCAAAACTCTTTCCACAATACGGGCAAGTCTCTTTTTTCTTTTTAGCCATTTTACTGGATATTAGTGTTTTTTCCAAAAATTTAGCACTATGATATTTATTTTATATTTATTTTTAAATTAATTTTTCGTTTTTATTCTTATCTTTCATAGATTAATTATTTAGGTTTTAATTAGTATTTGCATACTATATTTAAATTTAAATTACCTTAATACTCATAAATGTACCTTCATGATATTTTAGAAATTAAAGAGTCTCAAGTTATTACTCCTAGCCAAATTATTTCTATATCTAAAGATCAGCTAAAAGATCAAATAATTTTACCCTTAGATTCCAGAAATTTTGATGAGGTAATAGGAGGTGGATTTTATTCAAAGAAAAAGTATTTAATATTTGGATCTAACAAAACAGGTAAAACCCAATTATGTCATCAATTATGTGTTCAATCCTATAAACATCTCAATAAAATATTAGGTACAGGACATTCTAAGTATACATTTTATTTTGATACAGAAAACACATTTCGACCAGAACGAGTAAGAGAATTATTAGCTGATTCTGAGTTTGAAATTCATCGTGTCCTTGAAAGTGTGTTAGTATCCAAAATTATGAGTAACTCGGCATTTTTGCTTACTTTAAAGGATTTTGAAAAAACTATTATAAAAAATCGTGGAGGTTTGTTGATTATCGACTCAATTAACAATCATTTTAGATCTGAATTAGGCAATAGAAATATATCATTCAATAAAGCAAAAGATGTTTTTTTAAAGATTTTGAATAAAATTGATGAGTTTACGTTAAAATACAATTTGATTACAATAGCTACTTCCCAAGTGGCCTCTAATTTCTCTGAAAAAGCAATAATCCGAGAGATACCAGTAGGAAATCAGTATTTAAATCATTTCTTTTCAGAATACGTGTATTTAAGAAAAAAAGATAAAGAAATGAATTATATTCAATTAGTTAATTCATTAAATCTTTCAGAAAAAAAAATTCTTTATAAAATTACATCAAAGGGAATTCAAGATCATAAGATTTAATGATTCAAGAATTAATCATTTCAATAAACTCTTGTATAGTAATATATTTATATTTATCTGAAACGATCTCAGAATTTATAAAAAACATCTCATTTGGTATTTTAGTTTTAATCCATTCTATTAGTTCAACTGCATAACGTAATTTCTTTTTTTTGATCAAATTCGCTTCTTGATCGTTCATAATATCCAATTTTGAATATTTCCCAACTTTATTTTGAAAATCCATTCCGATAAGAAATATCATTTGAGAGGGATTTAATAATTTATGAATAAAAAAAAGAATTCTATCTCCATCTGTAAAACCTCCAGGGTTTATAATGTTCTTAAGGGGTTCCACTTGAGTCGTCCCTATAACGTTTTCAAAATTTAGTATATCCTTCTCAAAATGCTTTAACATTTCAATATTATCTCCATGAGCATGAACTATATTAAAATTTGAATAATTAAATTCCTTTTTAGTAATTCCGTCCAAATCTGTAAATATCCCATCAATTCCGATATTTTTTTCTCTTAAAAAAACTGAAGCACCATCAGCAGCTAAATTGATAAATGTATTAAAAAAATTTCTACCTTTTTGGTTTAATATTATATCAACTGTCACTTCTAATGAAGGACCACATCCATAAATTAAAATTACAGGTTTTGATACAACAAGTTTTTTAAAAGATTTTAAAATATTCTCAATTTTCCATAGGTGGTTTTTTTTTGCTAATATACCTGAGAGATAATCACGTGCTTTACAGTCTTTATGATAATCAAATTTAAAATCATTTATGATTTCAAAATATACATCTTTAAATTCATTATAGAAATTTAGTTTCTTCCTTAGTTTTAAAGCCATATCATTCAAATTATCTGACTTTAATCTCAATAATAAAATTTTAAATTATTACCTTAATTAATAAAAACATACTATTTAATTCAATATTATTTTGTTTCACAAATAAATTTATAAGGAGTTAGATAAAAATGGCTAAATGGTTTACTAAAACACATCAATGGTTTGATGATGGAACAAAAGAAGTAGGAATCACCCCTTATGCTGCTGAACAATTAGGTGAGATTTCTTTTGTTGATGTAGAGGGTCTTGATGGTGCTGAACTAGAACAAGTAAAAATGGATGGAGATGAGCCTACTAGCGATCCAATAGATTGTACTGTAGAAAGCAGTAAAGCTGTTGGAGACATCTATAGCCCTGTCTCTGGAACAGTCACTGAAATTAATGTAGATTTAATGGATGAGCCAGAAAAGATTAATGAAGATGCTTTTGCAGCTTGGCTTTATAAAATAGATCCTTCAAACTGGGATGCTGAAAAGGGTAATTTATTAGACGAAGCAGCTTACAATGCATTTATTGGATAATAAGCCAAAAATTTCATTTTTACTCGATTTTTTTTCTTTTTTTTATTTATCAATCTTAAAGAAGCATAAGTGATTAATTCACAGTAGGTTTAATAATAAACTTAACTCCCAGAATGTGGGTTCGAAAGAATAGAGAAGAACTCGCATCCGTTCATATACATCCATTATAAATTGTGGGAGGTGTTCAGAAATGATGGATGATTATTTAGTGTTTATTAATTCTAATTTCCTGTTTTAACCGATATTATGTATTGTAAGGCGACAAATGTTATCAGTATCAACAAAATTCCAATAGTAAGAATTGTAATTGCCATTTTTCGATCATATATATATTTAGATGCACGATACAAAAATATAAATCCAGTTGAGCATAATATAATAAGCATCGAAGCTACAATACTCTCAATTATAAAAGCTTCGTTAATACTCTCAATAATAAAAATAGGGTCTCCCGCCGAATTTGCTCCTAATGCGGGGGGTTTTCTTACAACTAAATATGCTATCCCAGTCTGAAGTATAAAAAGAATTATAAATACCCCTATTATGCTTATAGACCTTGAAGGCATGGGTAGTGATAATCTCGGTAATTTAAATTTTGGGAAATTTACTTTTGGTTTTCTAAGTTTATTTCCGAGAATCCACGGAGTTTTCCTTCTAATTTTCTCTAGCACAGTCTCAGAACCAATAACATCTTCTTTTTTAGGTCCTGATTTAGTCGGTGGTTGTTTTTGCATAATAAACTATAAATAAATTATTTATTACGATTTAATAATTTTTTCAAATACTATCAATTTAATCTTGATATTTTAATTTAATTTTTTTAATAATGATATCAAGAAATTCCAGATTTTCTCAACTGAAACTATAGATATTCTCTCATCAGGGGAGTGAGCTCCTACATTATTTGGCCCTATCGAAATCATATCCATGTCTGGAAACTTTTTCTTCAAAATTCCACATTCTAAACCTGCATGAATAGCTTTAACTTCAATTTCTTTGTTAAATTCTGATTTAAAAGCATCCTTTGTTAATTTTAGAAGTTTCACATCGAAATCTGGCTGCCAACCCGGATAATCAGAATCTATATTAATATCAATCTCTAAATCTGTTAGCTTGAATAAAGAAACAGCTTTTTCCCAGATAACAGTTTTAAAATACTCACTTAAACTCCGTTGACTTAATTTAATTTCAATCTTCTCCTCATTAGTTCTTATGACTCCTAGATTTGAAGAAGTAAAAACAAGTCCCTTAATTTTTGGGTGCATTGAAAGGGGACCATTTGGTAAAGTGTATAGAACATTAAGAATATTATCTTGAATTTTTTTAGAAATAACTTCATTATCTCCAAATTTTTCTTGTTGCTGAATCGAAATATCTAAATTAGGATCTATGCCATCAAAGAGAACCTTAATTTTAGAAATTAGCTTGCTTATGAATTTCTTAATATCAGATAATTCCTTGTTCTTAATAAATAATATTGCGCTAGCTTCTCTTGGTATCGCATTAGTCCTGTTTCCTCCATTTATTGACTTAAGTTGGATGTTAAATTCGGAATTTAATTTCCACAGGATTTCTCCTATAATCTTTAAGGCATTTCCTCTCCCTAAATGAATATCCGATCCAGAATGCCCTCCTTTTAAACCAGCTACAAAAATCTTTATTGGAATCAAATTTTCTTCCTTCCTTATCTTGATAGTTTCTTTTTTAATATGAAAGAAAGTAACTCTTCCTCCTGCACATCCAATTATCACCGAATTTTCGTCTTCTGCATCTAAGTTTATAAGATAATTACCACTAATTAAATCGTCTTCTATTTTAAACGCACCACGCAATCCCATTTCTTCATCTACAGTAAATAAAAGATCAAAATCAAGTGAATCAAAGTTTAATTCCCTATTATAAATTTTTTTCATAAAGGTTAATAAATATCCTATACCAACCCCATTATCAGCGCCTAATGTGGTCCCTTCAGCGGTAACCCATTTTTCTTGGTCAATTTCAAGTATTTTTAATTTTAACGGGTCCTTAGAAAAATCATGGGAAACAGCTTCATTCTTTTCACAAACCATATCCAAATGACATTGTAAAACAACTCTTTCTTTTGGTTTATCTTTTGTTGAAACTCGTACTACAAGATTTCCTGTTTTATCAACTTTAGTTATAAATCCTAATCTCTCAGCTTCTTCCTTTATATAAGTTCTTACCTTTTCTTCGTGCTCTGAACAACGAGGGATTTTAGTAATTTGTTCAAAATATTCCCAAAATTCAGAAGGTTGTCCTAATTCTCTTAAATTTGACAACATTATCCCTATCAACTAAAATATATATAATATTTTTTTTATAATATTTATAAAATAACACAAAATACTTTATAATTTTATTTAAAGGCTGATTAAATGAGTTTGAAAGATATCTATTCGGAAGTAAAGAAACGCAAGATGGAAGCACTGGATAAGAAGGATGTTGTAGAAGCAGTAGAAAAACATGGGAAAATTTTAGCGATTAGTGGAAGGTATGAAAAACCCAAGAAGGTAATAGACCATATGTATGCCTCAGTGAAAAATGTTATAAAAGAAAAAGAAATAATGAAAGAAAATCTATCTCAATATGATGTAGTTCTTATAGGGTGTCCTGGTAGTGATATACCTCATGCTGCTTATCCGAAAGTAAAAGAATTTGTAACAAATGGTGGTTGGTTAATAACTACTGATTGGGCAATTCAAAGTATAATAGAAAATATTTTTCCTGGGTATATAAGATGGAATCGTGCAAAAACCGCCGATGCTGTTGTTCCCTGTCAAATTATTCAGCCAAACCATCCATTTTTAGAGGGAGTTATAAGTGAAATCCAACAGAGTAAATGGCAGAAGCAAACAGCAAAAAATACAAAAAGAAATGAATTTCGGTGGTGGCTAGAAACCCGTTCTTTTCCAATCCAAATTATTAATTATGAAGCTGTCAGAGTACTTATTAATTCTTGGGAAATCCAAAATAAATGGGGAGAATCTCCTGTACTTGTTGAATTTGATTATGGAAAAATGGGGGGGAGAATTATTCATATGATAAGTCACACACACCTACAGAAAGGAGGAGCAAAAGGAAAATATGCATCTGCATTAATTATGACTAATATTCTAGATGAGAAGGTGTCTCAGAAAATGGGGATTTCAAAAGCTCAAACCGCAGGATATGTTTCTAATTGGGAAACACCTCAAACTCAACAGCAAATTTATCAAACACCAAGAACAAATCAACAAAATACCTATATAACGCCCACTTCTGGAGGCTCAGGATTAACAGGAACTTCTCAAATAATTGAATTGGATGCAAGCAATTCTGATAATTTTTCTTATACAAGTAAATGTGTATACTGTGGCTATGATTTTACTGAACATACAGGAAAAATTTTCATTTGCCAAGAATGCAAAGCTCCGTATCACGAAAGCTGCATTAATATGCAAATAAATGAAGGGATTTGTAAAAATTGCAGCAGAATATTATTATGGTAATTATAATTTAAAACTAGAGATATCATATTAACTCCAGATTTTTAAATAAAAATAGAAAGAAAAAATAAAAATTGAGATTAAATTTACCGATTCCGAAAAATTAGTTTTCGATAATTTCTATAGCTTCTTCTGGACACTGAGTCTCGCATGCTCGACATCCAACACAATCTTCTCTGTTTTCCTCTATAACGTTTACTTTTCCCCCCTCAGGTTCCCCAAAACATTCAGAAGGGCAAACTTCATAACACGTACCGCAGCCTGTACAGGCGTCCAAATCTATATTTATATCAAAGGACATTGTTTTTAAACTCCTTTTTGTTCTTATTATTTCCAAATTTTCTAAGTTTTAATTATCTTATGATAATCCTATTTGTGATAATAGTATAAAAAATTTAAATTTCGTTTTTATTAGGAATAGTTATCTATACAAGTTTTATTTTAAAATTTAAATTTTAGATTTTTATGTCAAAACTTTCTTTGTGAAATAAAAAATCAAAATCTTTTATTAAGCTTAAGATTAATTGAATTATGCTTGATCGAAAATTTATTGGATACAAATTTGAACCAAGTGAAAGGACAATCCCTCGATGGAAAATATCTCAATTCGCTAATGCAATTAGAGATACTAACCCAATTTATTACGAATTAAATGAAGCAAAGAACCAAGGATACAAAGATCTGCCTGTACCTCCAACATTTTTTACGAGAATGATTTATTCTGGGGAAAAAAATTTCTATGCTACTTTAGGTATCGATTTTAAAAAGCTTTTGGATGGTGGGAAAGAATTTAGATATTATTCCCAATGTGTTGCTGGAGACACATTAATTTATCAGACAAAAGTTGAAAATATCATCGAAAAGGAAGGGAAGCGAGGGAAGATGGATATAGTAACATCTATCACTGAGGGAAAAAATAAAGACTCTAATGAAAAAGTCTTTGAAATTATTAATACTCTAATTGTTTTTCATTAAGATAACTAAAATTGTAGTGAGAGTGCGAAATAGGAATTGTCAAACAAAAAATTAGGTTTTAATGAGCTCAAAGTAGGTATGAAACTCCCTGAAGGTAAAATTGACCCAATTACGCGTATGCAATTAGTTGATTATGCTTCAGCCTCAGGTGATTATAATTTACTTCATTACGATGAATCATTTGCTAGAAAGACTGGCTTAAAAGGATGTATTGCTCACGGTATGCTACAAATGGCAATGTGTGCTAGTTATATTATGAACTGGGCAAAAAATGGAACCTTAAAAAAATTTAAACTCCGATTCTCCGATATTGTGAATGAAAATGATGTTCTTACGTTTAAAGGCAAAATTATAAATAAATACCAAGAAAGTAATGAAAATCTTATAGAAGTAAGAGTATTAACAGAAACACAGGAAAAGAGAATCACCTCTCAAGGGTCGGTTATTATCTCTTTTAGCACCTAAAATTAAATTGCAATTGGTTTGTTAAAATACCAAATAACATTATTTCGAATTTAATTCCAGTTTATCAAATTTAGTTTTGTTTTTAATAGAATGGTTTTAATTGAATAATTTTTTAACTTGTATTATAAATTAAATTTTCCTAAAATCAATTAAAATTCATAAAAAAATTAATTAAAAAGGTAAATAGGTAATTTATATGGCTAAAGATAAAGCTATCGGAGCAATAGTTATAATTGTAGGGATTTTAATTGCTGTCGTTTACACAATGGGATCTATCGTAGATTTATTGTATGACACAGTATGGGATAACCCTGATTGGGATAACTGGACTAATCTATTTGATGTTGATTGGATGGATTGGCGCCTCTTCGTCGTTGCCCCAATCTGGCTTTTGGTGATTTTAATTTCAATTATCGCTATTTGGATTGGTTATAGTATGTTAACTACTCCTGCACCAGTTCCATTAGAAGAATTGGAAGAAGAATTAGCAGCAGAAGAAGAGGATTCATAATAAAATTATTATTTATTTTTTTCATTTTTCTCTTTCTTTTTTTTTAATAATCCCTTTTTGAGATAATAAGCTGATTCTCAAATTTGAACTAAAGATTATTTTATCAAAAATAAAATATTAGATAAAAAATAATAAAAATCATAATCATAACCATATACTGAGTTTATAGCATGAGTAAAACGCTTAATTACGTTTTAATTATTGGTTCTAGTAATATGGATTTAAATATCTATTCTGAGCGATTTCCAAATCCAGGAGAAACAGTCACTGGTGGGACCTTTAAACAATTTTTGGGCGGCAAGGGCGCTAACCAAGCTGTTGCTGCCGTTAGATCGGGAGCTAATACAGTGTTCATTGGAAAAATTGGCATGGATTATTTTGGAGATCAAATGATCTCCCAGTTAAGTGGAGAGAATATAGATATTAGCTATATAATCAGAGACAAAGAAGAGGCAAGTGGTGTAGCTTTTATAATGATCGATAACAAAGGAGAAAACATGATTAGTGTAGCACCAGGAGCAAATTTTAGGTTAACTGTAGAAGAAGTAAAAGCGAAAGCGAATATCATCAAAAATGCTAGCTCTTTAGTAGTTCAGATGGAGATTCCAATAGAAACAATTGAGGAAATATTTAAAATAGCTTCTGAAAGTGATGTCATAAAAATTTTGAATCCTGCTCCACTAAAACCTATTCCTCTCGAAATTTTAGAAAAAGTTGATATTATTGTCCCTAATGAAGGAGAACTATATCAATTACATTCCTTCCTAAATCTACCAAAGCTAACCGGTCAAGGGAAACTTAAAATCAAACAAACTTCAAAAGAATTTATTAAATTAGGTATGAAAAATGTTATAACCACTTTAGGAAAGAGGGGTTCTCTTATTTATTTAGGTGCTGAAGATAAATTTATTGAAATACCAGCACCTAAAGTTAATGCTGTAGATACTGTGGGTGCAGGAGATTGTTTTATTGGTGTTTTAGCTAGTAAACTATGTCAAGGTAAATCAATAATTAATTCAGTGAAATATTCAACGATTGCTGCATCCATAGCAGTTACTAGGAAGGGTGCTCAAGTTTCAATGCCTTATTTAAATGAGATTGAAAAGAAAATGGAAGAATTAAATATTAAAATAGAGTAGGGGTAGAATATAATTTGAAGAGAGAGATCATTTTACCTGAAAGAAGCACATCATTGAGAAAGAATAATTCTAAAGAATTATTGATTACTATAGATCCTAACAGCCTTGAGGACATTTTTATTATAAATGGGACCTCTTTTAAAACAGAAACAATCAAGAAAAATGATCTAATAATAGACCCTAATGACTATTATATGATTATAAATAAAGGAAAAGAATCCATTGAAATTCTTTACGATAATAGTGTTTTAGGTCATAAAGTTGTTTACAATCCCTATATATATGAAAATTCAGAGAAAATTAACTTAAAACCTGCCCAATTTATAGAGAATTACAACATTCCAGAAGGTTATATTGATACACTTCCCAAGTGGTACAGCTTTAAATTCACTTACCCTGAGTATAATTTGATATTTGTTAAACCAGAATTTGGTTTATCAATTCAATTCCATAAAGATAGGAATGAATTTTGGGAAATATTGGATGGTAGACCGATTATCATAAATGGAAATAAAGTATATTATTATGTTGAGAATGGTACTAAATTTCAAAATCAAATAAATACCTATCATTCCGTTATCAACACCAATAAAGAAGTAAATAAATATGTAATAATTAAAGAAAGATGGAATGGTAAGTTTGATGAAAATGATATAAAGCGCGTTTTTAATCCAAATAAATATTATTAATGCCCTTTATATCATGGAAAAATATATCAAGAATCTTGAAAGGAATTGAGAATCTAAGATTCTCCCCAAAACTACATCTAAAACTTATAAGTTTTATGATTTTCATCATCTTAACCTAAAAGTTAAAATTAAAAGCAACACTAAAATCCTTACCGTATGAAGTTATATCAGAAAAAATTAACTGAAATATATTAAAGAATTAAGCAGATTGGTTAAAAAATGGCTCCGAATGAGAATACTAATGAAGATTTGGAAGAAGAATTAGAAGAGGAAGAACCTTCTGAGGAAATTATCGAGGAAGTCGAAGTAGAAGAAGATGAAAAAGAATTAGATGCTGAAAAAGAGCTAGATAGGTTAAGATTTCATTATAGAGGATATACGTTAGAAGAACTCAAGAAAATGAACATGGATCAATTTATACAATTATTACCGGCTAGAGCAAGGCGATCATTAAAACGAGGACTCCCTCCTAGGCAAAAAAAGTTGCTTGAAAGGCTTAGAAGGGCTTATCGGGCTAAGAAACGTGGTAAAGATCTAATAACTCGAACACACGTAAGAGACATGATTATTTTTCCAGATTTTGTCGGATTAAAAATTGGTGTTTATAACGGAAGAATTTATGAGATTATTGATATTAAACCAGAAATGGTTGGACACTATCTAGGAGAGTTTTCATTGACTCGTAAGCGTGTTTCTCATGGATCACCAGGAATCGGAGCCACAAGAAGTTCAAAATATGTACCATTAAAATAAATTATAATAATGAAATTAATGAGATGAAAATTTATGCCTAACTGGGGTTATTCATTCACAGAACAAAAATATGATTCCGAAAGATTAGCAAAAGCATCGGGTAGAGATTTAAGAATCAAACATAAGCATGCACGTGAAATATGTGCCGTAATAAAAGGGATGAAGGTTGATCAAGCTAAAGAGTTTCTTGAAAATGTCATTCAACTAAAGCAATCAGTTCCCTTCAGACGACATAAGAAAAAGGCTCCCCATCGGAAAGATCTAAAACAGTTTAAGTGGTATGCTGGGAAATTTCCTCAAAAAGCAGCAGCAAGAATTTATGAAATACTTTCTTCTGTTGAAGCGAATGGAGAATATAAAGGTTTGGATATCGAAATGTGTAGAATCATTCATGCAGCAGCCCATAAGGGAAGGATTATAAAAAGATATATTGAACGTGCTCGTGGTCGCAGTACAGCTAAATATAAAACCCTTACACATTTAGAACTTGTAATTTATGAATTTCCAAGTTAGGTTTAAGAATAATAATAAAAAATAATGAAAAAATTAAAAGAAAAAATAAAATGAATTATATTACGAATAAGATATTGCATTGGTGATCTAATTGCCACTAGTGAAGAATTTTATAGAACAAGGGATTAAATTGATGCAAATAAACGAATATTTGCGATCAGAATTAGTTCGAGCAGGATTCGCAGGTGTTGATGTTCAGAAAACTCCACTTGGAGTGCGTATAACCCTAAAAACCTCAAGACCAGGATTGGTCATAGGTAATTATAATTGTCAATTCGACAATATAGCCTAAAGGGGGAAAACGCATCCAAGAGATTACGGACGTTCTTCAAGAGCGATTTGGGCTGGAAAATCGGTAAAAATGAATTTTACTGAGCCATTTGCCTCAAATCGAAGTTGAGGAGGTCCAAAATCCCGACCTCAATGCACAAATCATGGCAGAACGTTTAGCATACAGTTTAGATAGGGGTCGTCATTATAGAAGAGCAGGTTATTATATCCTAAGAAAAATAATGGAATCTGGAGGCGCTCTTGGTGCTGAAATACGGATTTCGGGAAAAGTTACGAGCCAAAGAGCTAGAACACAAATATTTCGTGCTGGTACAATGACTAAAAGTGGACATCCTTCACAAGAAGGAGTAGATAAGGGTGTCGCTCAGTGTATTCAAAAGTCTGGAGTTTTAGGAGTAGTTGTAAAGATTCAGCATGCTGGTACAAAGATGGGTGATGAAGTCAAGATAAAGAATGATCTTTTAACTAAAGCTCAAACTCAAGCAGAATCAAAATTGGCCAAAACAAAGGTTGAATTAGCAATTGAAGAAGAGGTTTCTGAATTAACCCCTGAAGAAGAAAAAATAATTGATGAAGTAGATGAGGAGGCTATATCTGAGATTTCATTAACTCCAGAAGAAGATATAGAAGATCTAGAAGAAAAATAAAAAAAGTAGAATCAATATAAAAAATATGTTGTGATAAAAATGGTAGATATATTAAAAGCAAAAGATATACGAGAAATGGATGATAGGGAAAAAGAGAGAGCTTTATTGAATTTAAGGGAAGAATTAATGATGTTACATTCAAATCAAACAGGAGGAGGCCTTTCTGACAATCCTAGTAAGGCCAAGATCTTAAGAAAGCAAATTGCAAGAATATTAACTGTATACAATGAGGAAAGATAGTGATTAATCCAAAATATTTAATATATCATGACCTGATTGGAATAAAAGCATATGCAAAGCTTAAATCAAAAAAAAAGAGCACAGAGTTTTTAGATATTGGAGTTGTAATTGATGAAACAAGAAATATGCTCATTACAGAAAAAGAAAATAAAGTTAAGAAATATATTAAAAAAGATTATGTATTAAGATTAGAATTGCCAAATTATGAGAACGATACAGAGGATAATTTTCTGGAAGTTCAAGGAAGTGAAATTGTTGGTCTTCCTGTAAACAGATTAAGAAGTTTAAAAAAGAAGAGATGGTTTAAAAAATGAGTAGAAATATTGGAATACCTGGTGTATCTCCCCCTAAGGTAAAGGCTGAAGATTGCAATGATGAATCATGTCCTTTTCATGGGAATACAAGAATTAGGGGTAAAATTGCCCAAGGTATTGTCGTAAGTAAGAAATCAAAGAATACTGTCATTATTAGAAGGGATTATGTTCAATTTGTTAAAAAATATCAAAGATATGAGCGTCGTAATACACGACTCGCGTGTCATTTACCTGAATGTTTAACTCATGAGATAGAAATTGGAGACCTTGTAAGGTTTGGAGAATCTCGTAAAATTTCAAAAACTAAAGCCTTTATAGTACTAAATAAAATCTCAAGTGGAGGGATCTAAATGGGTACAAGACGTAAGTTGGGCAGAAAACGTATGGCGAAACCTAGAACGAGTTATGGGTTATGTAATGGATCGAAGATCCAGATAGCAGATAATTCTGGAGCTAAAATTGCCCAAATTATTAATGTTGATCATTATAAAGGAAGACAACGAAGATTGCCCAAAGCTACAGTAGGTAGTATTTGTACTGTCACTATAAAAAAAGGAAGACCTGAACTAAGAGGAAATATTGTAAAAGCAGTAATAGTTAGACAAAAAATGATTTATCGCCGAGTAGATGGCACGAGACTATGTTTTGAGGATAATGCAGGTGTTATTGTGACCAAAGAAGGTGAACCGAAGGCCAGTGAAATAAGAGGTCCAATTGCACGAGAAGCTGCCGATTTATTCCCACGGCTCGCATCAATTTCATCATTAATTATTTAAAATAAGAAAAAGGGAGTCGAAAGATGAGAGTAAAATCAAAACAACCACGGAAACAAAGGAAAGCTCTTTACAATTATAATAATCATGAAAGATCCAAATTAGTCAGCACTAGGGTAGCTGACTTTCTTCGGGACGAATATGGGATAAAGAAGCTCCCTGTTAGGGTTGGTGATCAAGTTAGGGTGTGCAAAGGAGAATTTAAAGATTTTGAAGGTGAAGTTTTGGAAATCACAAAAAATCTAAGATGTAAGATAAAAGAAGCTCAATTTGAAAAATCTGATGGAACTCAATTCCATCCTGGTATACATGTGTCAAATTTAGTCATTACTAAGTTTGCAAAGGAAAAAAAGATAGATCCTTGGCGCGCTCAAATGATTGAAAGAAAGGCGTTATATGGTTTTTATGAAGAAGGTTTGACCGCTCCAAAGAAAGAAAAGGAGGAGGAAAAATATGACTAGACATGGTGGACAAAAAACTCAAAAAAGACTAAATACGCCTGCATTTTTACAAATAAAGAGGAAACATGGAACATTTTTCGTCAAATCATCTCCAGGACCTCATCCTAGCAGGTTTTGTTTACCACTTTTACATATCGTAAGAGATTTGTTAGGAATAGTTGATCATTATAGAGAAGCAAAAAAATTAATTGGGTTAGGATATTTCAAAGTTGATGGGAAAGTTGTTAGGGATGTAGGATTTCCTATAGGTTTGATGGATGTTCTTTCAATAGAGAAAATGAATAAATATTATCGGATATTGCCAGATTCCCATTATGGTTTAATTTTACATGAAATAAGTGAAAAAGAAAGTACATTTAAATTATGTCGGATAAACAATAAAACCAATATAAAGGGAGGTCATGTTCAATTAAATCTTCATGATGGAAGAAATATTTTGATCAGGGTTAAAGATCCAAGGAATCCAAAGGAAGATGTCTATAAGCGTATGGATGTTTTAAAAATTTCAGTGCCAGAGCAGGAAATATTAAAAGTTTTGAATTTTAAGGAAAATAACTTAGCAATTATCATGTCTGGTAAAAATATCGGACAAGTAGGGAAAATTAATAATATTTTAAAACGATTTGGTCCAAAAGCAAGCACGGTCTCTATTCAACATAATGGAAGTCAAACTGAAACACTATATGATTATACATTTATAATTGGAGAAGATCAAACTGAAATAGATTTACCTAAAATAGATAATTAAAAGTACAAAATAGGAAAAAAATATGTCAATCAATACAAAAAAGAAAGCTCCAAGTGTTGAATCCCAAGAATTTGATGAAAAATGGAAAAATCCAATGAAAAAACCATTTTTAGAAAAGATAGTACTCAATATAGGTGTTGGTTCTGGTGGAGAAGAATTAGAAAAAGCAGTTACAGTGTTGGAACAGATAACAGGAAGAATGCCAGTCAAAACTGTTTCGAAAGTCAATGTGAAAGAGTTTAATCTTAGAAAGGGGCGCCCTATTGGCTGCAAAATTACTATTCGAGGTAAGGAAGCTGAAAGATTATTGAAAAGATTGTTGATAGTAAATAATAATAAAATTTTGAGAAAAAGTTTTGATAATTATGGTAATTTCGCATTTGGTATTGACGAACATATTAAAATCCCTCAAACTGAATATGAGGCAAGTTTAGGATTATGGGGTTTGGATGTGTGTGGAAGAATTGCTAGACCTGGGATGAGAGTAAAATATAGAAGAAAAACCAGATCAAAGGTTTCTAGAAGTCATTATGTTTCTCGTGCGGAAGCCCATTATTTCTTAAAACAGAACTTTGGAGTTGGTATCGTCAAAAAATTAGATTTAGAATATATGTAATTAATTTTAAGGTGAAAAAATATTCCACAAGGCAAACATTATGGAAAAGGACAAAGAGAATGTCGTCGTTGCCATACCCATCGAGGAATTATTAGGAGATATGGTTTGTATATTTGTCGTCGATGTTTTTATGAAATAGGTAAGGATATTGGATTTAAAAGGTTTGAATAAGAATATAGAAATATAATAAAAGGATGTGAATAAGTTTGGTAAATACACTTGGAGATGCATGCTGTGCTCTTAAGAATGCAGAAAGAGCCCGTAAAAAAGAAGTAATAATCAGTCCAGCATCTAAAGAACTTCAACAAATACTAAGGATCTTCCAAAGAAATGCCTATATTGGAGAATTTGAAAGATATGATGATGGTCGTCAAGGAAAATTTAAAATAGCATTAATGGGTAGAATTAATGAATGTGCTGGTTTATTAAGATTGAATTATAAGGTTAATCAATTTGATTCTTTAGAAAAGAGATTATTACCTGCACCAGGTTTAGGATTAATAATTTTTACTACTAATGAAGGGATAATGACAATGAAAGAGGCAGAAGAAAAGCATATAGGAGGACATGCTTTGTGCTATATTTATTAGTAAGTCTATGAGGTAATTAAAAATGGTAAAAATTGCTTTCTTTAAGGAAGAATTAGAGATTCCTGATGGAGTTGAGGTTTTACTGGAAGGAGGTCATCATATTAGAGTTAAAGGACCTAATGGTGATATTACAAAAGACTTTTCACATGTGAGAGGTATAAAAGTTACGGTTAAGGATAAAAAGGTTATTTTTTCAACTGATTTTCCTAAAGGTGGAACATTAGCGTTAATAAAAACAGTAGTAAGTATAATCAATAACTTGATGATAGGTGTTCAGACTAATTATAAATATGTCTCAAAGATTGCTTATTCCCATTTCCCATGTAGTGTTCGAGTAGATGACAAAAATCAGACTATTTTTGTTGAAAATTTTTTAGGTGAAAGAGCCCCTAGAGAGGCTAAAATTCCAGATAACGTAAAGGTGGAAATAAAGGGAGATGATGTTTATTTTATTGGGCCAGATAAAGAGGCGCTTGGTCAGAGTGCGGCAAATGTTAAAAGAGCGTGTAGGATAAGAAAAAAAGATCCTAGAGTTTTCCAAGATGGGATTTACTTATACAGGAAGCAATTGGGAGAAGATATTTTTTGGGAAATTCATTAAAATGAGGTGTTTATTATGGTTCAAGATAAGAGATTGATGGAACTGAGGAAAAAGATTAATAATAAAAGACCATCCTTTAGGCGAGTTGAATCCTGGAGATATAAAAGGGTAAAGGATTCTTGGAGGAAAGCTAGGGGTATCGACTCTAAAACTAGAAAAAAAATGAAGTTAGGTGTCAAATCTCCAACAGTAGGTTACAGAGGTCCAAAAAATATTAGAGGTTTACATCCTTCAGGGTATTTAGAAGTATTAATTACGACATTTGATGATTTAAAAAATTTAAATAAAAATAAGCATGCACTAAAAATTTCTGGAAAATTAGGGGCTAGAAAGCGCATTATGTTAACAGATTATTGCCAAAGAAGAGGTTTTAAAATATTAAACCTTGGAGTTTCACAAAAAGAAATTGAAATGTTAGAACAAATGGCAGAAGCACCTATTGAAGATTTAGAAAGTGATGATTTTATTGATGTCGATGATTTAGAAGATTCCATAGGAGATTAAGAATAATTAGAGGAATATTAAAATGAATTTAAAACCACAGAGAAGAATGGCTGCGGAGATTCTCAAGTGTGGAGAGAATCGAGTTTATTTTGATCCATATCTAGTTGAAGATATCTCTCTTGCTATTACACGTGAAGATATTCGCAATTTAATAAAGCAAGGAGTAATACAGAAGAAATATGAAAAAGGGATTTCAAAGCAGCGAAAGAATATAAGACATGCGAGAAAGAAGAAAGGAAGAGCAAGAGGCCTAGGAAAGAGGAAAGGAACAAAACACGCAAGAACACCAAAAAAGAAAACTTGGATTAAGCGTATCCGTCCAATTAGAAGAGAATTGAAAAAATTAAGAGATAGAAAACTAATCACAGCTACTAATTATCGGAAATTATATAAGAATGCCAAAGGTGGTATGTTCAATAGTGTTGCTCAATTAAATCGATATATAAAAGAAAAAGAACTAATTAGACGAGGTAGATAAAACATGGCTCGAGGACCTAGGTATAGAAGACCCCCCAAAAGAAGACATGAAGGAAAAACCGATTATCATAAGAGATTAAAGCTCTTAAAATCAAGAAAATTAAGAGTAGTAATTAGAATTTCAAATAATCATACAAGGGTTCAGCTTATAAAATCCAAATTAGGAGGAGATCAAGTCTTAATATCTGCTTTTTCTAAAGAATTATCTTCAAAATATGGATGGAATGCTAATACTGGAAATATTCCTGCTTCTTATTTAACAGGGTACTTAGCAGGATTAAGAGCAAAAAAAAATAATATACAGGTAGCAATTTTTGATCTAGGTATCTTTTACCATAGAAATCGTGTTCTTGCTGCTTGTAAAGGTTTGATAGATGCAGAAATAGAAATACCTTACCATGAAGAATTTTTCCCTGATAATTTGGAAGAAAGAATAAAAGGTATTCATATTGAAAATTATGCAAAAAAATTAAAGTCAAATGATCCAGAAAATTTTGAGCAAATTTTTTCTGGATATATTAAAAAAAATAAAGTAAATCCACTTAAAATTAGTCAGATTTTTTCAGATTCCATAAAAAAGATAGAAAATAACGCTTAAGTGATTAGAAATGAGTCGATTAAGAAATATTGAAGAAGAATGGATTCCCAAAACAAAATTGGGAGAATTAGTGAAAAGCGGACTTATTACTTTAGATAAAATTTATCAAAATAATCTAGTAGTAAAGGAAAAAGAAATAATTAATACACTACTTCCACAGATCAAAGAAGATGTCATAAATATAGCTATGGTTCAGCAAATGACAGCCAGTGGGCAACGTAGTAAATTCAAAGCAGTTGTAATAGTAGGAACTGACGGATTTATTGGTATTGGTTCGGGAAAAAGTAGAGAGGTCGGACCAGCAATAAGGAAAGCAATTGATAAAGCTAAACTTTCTATCGTGCCGGTACTAAGAGGTTGTGGAAGTAAAGAATGCGGATGTGGAGGAACTCATAGTGTACCTTTTAAGGTACAAGGTAAGTGCGGTTCAGTTCGCATACAACTAATTCCTGCCCCTGTTGGTGTAGGATTAGCATGTGCTGATAAAGTAAAACAAGTTTTAAAATTATGTGGAATTGAAGATATCTGGAGCAAAACTTTTGGAGACACTCGAACAAGTGAAAACTTAGTAAAGGCAACCTTTGATGCCTTGAAAAATGCTCATAAATTTAATTTCAATATATAAGAAAATAAGTGGTGTTGTTATGGTTATGGCAAAAAAGAAAATGAAATTAAAAGAAACTGAATATGCCCCAAAGCTCTATTTTGCAATTCGAATAAGAGGGGCACCTGGTATGAAGCGAAAAATCCTTGATACGCTTAAAATGCTTAGAATGCATAAAGTAAACCACGGAGTTCTCATTTGGGGAACTAAAAGCTATAGAGGTATGCTAGTTAAATGCAAAGATTATATTGCATATGGGGAAATTGATGATAAGACATTAGTCAGGCTACTTAGAGTCAGAGGTAAAGTTGAGGGGAATAAACCACTCACAGAAGAGCATTTAAAAAATTTAACAGATTTTAAAACGTTTAAAGAACTCTCGAAAGCATTACTTAATGGAGAGATACAATTTCGAGAAAAAGATATATACAAAATTAAACCTGTATTCCGCTTACACCCTCCAAGAAAAGGATATCGAGGAACTATCAAAAAACATTACGGTGAAGGTGGTTCACTTGGATATGTTGGTCTTTATATAAACGATCTAATTCATAAAATGTTATAAAGCAAAGGTGAAACAAATAAATGAGAAACCACGTTAGAAAAGTAAGAAAAATGAGAGGTAGAAGAACACATGGCTATGGTAGAGTGGGACAGCATAGGAAAACTGGGCAACGTGCAGGGAGAGGTAAAACAACTCAGTGGAAAAAAAGCAAAAAAAGTTATTATTTGAAACAAAAAGAATTAGGATTTCCTGATCCTGACTGGGATCTCGGTAAAAAGGGTTTTAAAAGACCCCTGGACATGACCCGAATACATAAAGTGAATGCCCTTAATGTTAAAGATTTAGACCAGAAAATTGAAACTTTAGTTATAGAAAAAAAAGCTTCCAAATCTGGAAATACTTATAGTATTAATCTAAGTGATATTAATATCCAGAAAGTACTGGGACGTGGAGAGATTACCAAAAAAATAAATATCTCAGTAAAAAATGCTTCCAAAAGAGCTGTTGAGAAAATTGAAGCAGCGGGTGGAACAATTAACATACTTTCAGAAATAAATTAATAAATTATATTTAACCTTAATTTCTCCCCCAAAGATTAAATTTTACATCCCATTTCTTTTGTAGTGATATTAAAATGAAAGTCAATCCGAAAAGAGAACTCGATGATATTGAAATTGATAAAAAAGATCAAACTGAGAAAAAAACAGGTAAATGTTTTGCCATATGTCTTATAATTTTAATTATAATGATGCTCCCTTCCACTATAGCTTTACTTGCTATTTTTTAGACTTATTAATCTAACATTTTATGGACTATTTGGATTAATCCAGGCAAAATGAAAATAAATCCTAGTGTGTTTCCTATAATGTGTATTATCGTAAATGGTATCCCAGTAATAAAATAAGGTAAAAACTCTTCAATTGTCCCAATATACAATACGGAAACTAATGAAACAAAAATCTGATAATTTGTAGTAATGATGGCCCCAAGGGTACCTAATATTAACATCACGGGAAATATATACAAATCTTTATCAACTGCAAAAAAACTCCTTTTTCTTAAGAATTCGTTAGTAAA
>JAHQWY010000150.1 GCA_029856445.1 Promethearchaeia archaeon | reverse complement strand
AGGGGATTATAGGTAACACACTACTAAAACCTAAAACTTCTGTAAATTGAATTATAAAAATAATTAAAAGCCTTTTTTCAAATTTTTTTTCTGAAAATTGAGGCTCTACGTTAATAATTCTTCACAACTTTCCAATAATTAAGCTAAATTTAGATAATGTAAGGTGAATTATAAAACAGTTAAGTCTTAAGATTATAAAATATTAAGTTTAAAACTATTTATTTTGGAATAATCAATATTAATCATTACAGTAATAGGATATTGAAGATTAGTAATTAAGAAAGAACTTCTAAAATTTTAGTAAGAATTCGAGCTTTACCCCCAGTAGATTGGAGTAAAGTTTTTCCACATACTAAGCATTCCACATCAGTTGCGGAACATCCAAAAATTATTTGTTGATTCCCGCAATTTAAACATTTTACACGTAAGAACCTACTTTTGGGTTGCGGTATTAGAACCTTAGATTTTTTGTTTTTTGGCATTGATTTTTACCTCATGATCAATTATACTTCTTGTAATTCGAGTCTTTTAACGCGATAGGATTTAGCATATTGTTTTTTCCCACATTCTGTACATTCTAAAACTGGAGTAGTTTTCCTGTTAATCTTAGCATTTTTATGGAAAATTTCTTTTGGAAATGAACCATAACCTCGTTTTTTGCGTTCTAATCTTCTCCTACCATGATTTAAAGTACGTTCTTTTCCCCTTTTGTACACTGAAACATTATGCACTTGATGAGTGCGGCAACTGGGGCAATATTTCCTCGTGGTTTTGGGATACTTCATATTTAGAATCTTTATTTTAGCTAATTAACTAATCTAATTATTTATAAATTTTAAATTTTATTAGTTCAGCCTATTTAATTTAGGAACCCTTAGTTTAATAATAAATAATTTAAATCTTACTTACATAATGTTAATAAAAACATAATAAATGAGAATATAAATGTTTCATGAGAAATTTGCCGAAGGAGTAATTAGTGCTAAGCAATTTGATAGAGAAGATATTGAATATATTTTGAAAAAAGGTAGAGAAATGATAAGTGAGAAAAACTCAAATCTTTTAAGGGATAAAATTCTTGCAACTTTGTTTTTCGAACCCTCCACTCGTACTCGTCTTAGTTTTGAATCTGCCATGTATAGATTAGGAGGAAATGTAATAGGGTTTCATACTGGAGATGTATCCTCAATTAAAAAAGGTGAAAGTATAGCGGACACCATTAGAACAGTAGAAAATTATAGTGATTGCATTGTAATGAGGCACTCGCTTGAAGGTGCTGCTAAAATGGCTTCCAAATTCGCACAGATACCAATCATTAATGCAGGATCTGGAAGTGGAGAACATCCTACTCAAGCATTACTAGACCTTTTAACCATTACAGAAGAATGTGGCACGTTAAATGGCTTAAATATAGGATTAATGGGAGATCTTAAATATGGGAGAACAGTTCATTCACTTTCAATTCTTTTATCTAATTATGATGTTAATATTTACTTCATAAGTCCTGTTGAGTTAAGGATGAGAAATCGGGATAAAGATTTCTTACAGCAACGACAGATGAAATATAAGGAAATAACTGACTATAGGAAGATTTTAAATATACTAGATGTACTTTATATGACTCGAGTTCAGAAAGAAAGGTTTATTGATTTAGAGGAATATGAAAAAGTAAAAAACATATACACCTTTAGGGCAGATGATCTTGAAAATACTAAGGGAAATTTTCGTTTACTACATCCATTACCCCGAATAACAGAAATAAATCCTAATGTTGATAATTCTGAGAAAGCAATTTATTTTAAACAGACATATTATGGTATTCCGATGAGAAAAGCTATATTAGCAGAGTTAATGAAAAATTGAAGAGATTGAGGACATCGCTTTTAATTTTTTCTATGAACTTCAAAATTACTTAAAGCAAAAGCACCAATTCTTGATTTAATTAACAATTTTAGATAACTATTTAGGGAGATATCATTTGCATTAATCGATTGATCAAATATAGACCCTCCATTTATTATATTTTCAAATTTTTTGAAAAGGGAGAGTTTTTTATCTAAAGATAAAGTAGAGTTCTTTCTTATAATCTTAGATGAGTAACAATTGATATTCTCTCCATTAGGAGAATTTCCATTATTCCAACAATCTTGTAAATATTTATCACTATGGGGTTGTGAAAGAGTAAAGTAATCATTTTCTGATTGATTCTTTTCTTCAATTAGTTTTTTCATAAAAGATAAGATTTTTAAGGCAAATGATGCGCTACTTTCCGTTCTATCAAGCTCTATGCCACAGTGATTTAGAATCGCTTTATTTAATCCAAAAAAGCTTATGGATTTTATTGAATCCCTTAAAATGGATTCTTGATTTTCCTCAAATAACTGTAAAGTTAATTTATTCCACTCATTAATGGTATTTAGTTTTTTATAAACAAGGGTTTTCTTAATTTTAAACAATTCAAAAATCGATTCCATTTTGTCCTGTAGTAATTGTATAAATACATCATCATTTTGCTTTGCTTCTACTGAAATCATATGTAAATTTATTAAAAGCTTATCTAAAATGATTTTATTTTGTTTTGGATTTAAAATTTTAACAATATTAGAATTCAGCAAATTAGAAATACAATTGTCTTGAAGAATTATATTTTTTCTTAGAGAATGTGAAAAAAGACTATTTATAATATTTATTGATGAATTTTGAGATATAAAATCCGAATATTCAAACAATAATAATGGTTCATTGTTTTGTACTGGTTGTTTAAGAAATGAATACATAAATTGAGAAACTGGTTGACTACATAAAATACTGTCATTATTGGGAGATTGACTGTTATTAAATCCTAAAGTTAGATGCGATTTACCATCTTTAATCCCTTCATTAATACTAAGTATTTGGGAAGTTAGTAGATCGAAGATATAAGACTTATTTGCAGGAAAATTGAAATCAGTTAAAAATTGATTAAAATCTCCAATTAGTAAGTCTTTAGAGTAAAAAAATTTAAATTTTTTTAGAAAATCACAGAAAGTTAAGACTAATTTTATTAAATCTTTAGTATCTTTAAATCCACTTGACGTTTTTGGGTAGCTATTTAGAATATACTTAATAATAGGATCAATATTTAAATAGATACCTAATGGTCTTAAACTCCAATAATTTAAATGCAGAAGCGCTATTTCTCCAGATAGATATAAATCTGCGAAATTTTTTGGGAGTAGATTTAGAAGAAGAAATTGTTCAGAAACATCTGAACCTAACGTTCTTATAAAATTTTCAGGATCAATTTCCTTTTCTTTAGAATTAAATAATTTAAAAACTTCAAAAGGTGGTGTTCCTAATCTAGTAAGTTTGTGTCTTACCTCTTCTAAACCATTTTCTAATAAAACTGCATTTATATACTCTCGCATTAATGGAGCAGTTAGATATTCAATATCTGTT
This sequence comes from Promethearchaeia archaeon, assembly GCA_029856445.1. Classification (GTDB taxonomy): domain Archaea; phylum Asgardarchaeota; class Lokiarchaeia; order Sigyniarchaeales; family SOKP01; genus Loki-b32. The sequence continues at coordinate 5,363 of JAHQWY010000150.1, read as the reverse complement.
TTAGTTAAACGTGCTTCAACTTCTCGAGCAATTTGTCTTGCTAAAAAGACATCTAATTCACCTTCGGTAACGAGATACTCCTCTATTTTGTTTGAATCAAATAATTCTTTAGAATATTTGGAAGTCCTAATCATTCTCTTTTTAGATCTATCTGTAAGAATCTTTTCTATTGAGAGAATATTTTTTAAAATTTGTTTCCCTAATTTTGTGATATAATACCCTTCTTCTGATGAATCAATAAGTTCACACTTTTTTAATGCATTTAGATGAAAAGAGAAATTTACTGAGGAGTCATTATGTTCCAGAACCTCTTTTTGGAGTTTTGAAAACGAAAAGTGATTTTGAGCAACTTTTAGTTTTTTCAAAATATCTATTCTTATTTTTTGACCTAATGTCTTTAGTTGCTTTTCTAAAAAATTATTATTTTTGTCGGAATGCACTTTAGTTTTCGAAACAATTCATATTCTTTAAACCTGCTTAACTTAATAATATGATTCACAATTATATAAAAATTTAGGATTTTCTTAATATTATAATTAAATTAGATAATATGTAGGTGATATATCGGTTCATTTTGTGAAAACCAATATGCTAAATCATATAGCTTTTTCAGAAGGACCAAATACTTATACAAATTTTAGGATATGGAATAATATTTGCTCATTGGGGCACCCATTATTTAATTACGGTTGGTTTTAGTGTTGATAAAATTTTTGACTTTATCGCAGTTTGGATCTTCTTTATTTCATTTGGGATTCTATGGTATAAAATAGACCAAAATACAGTTTTATTAAGGCACATACTCTATTACATCAATATATTCATAGTTTTTTCGTCAATATTGTTATTTTCTTTTTGGATTCATGATTTATATCTTCCAATACCTCTGATTATCCTTTTGAATTGTCCTTCCTGTGGGACGAAAATTAAAGGCAATCCAAAATTTTGCTTCAGATGTGGATCGAACTTAAGTGAGATAGAAAAAGTTCAAATTCCTTCACATCGATTAAAATTCAAAACTGAAGGATATACAAAATTATGTAAACAATGTGAAGCACCAACTACTGATGAAGCGAAATACTGTGTATTTTGTGGTGCTTCTCAATAATTAGATTATCGCATAGGTAAAAATTTACTTTATTTTTTCTTTAATTTTTTAGAGTAATATAATTCTTAATACTCTTTTCATTTTCTTTAATTTCTTCTATAAGTTCTTTAAACATGTTTTTATAATATTCTTTTGGGCTCATATTTGCCATGCTTTTGTCATTTGATAACCATTGTCTTTTCTTTAACTCTTTAATACATCATCACCTCTTCATAATTACGATTTAAAATATCCCTAAATAATTATAATTCTTTATTAATATAAAAAGGAAATTGATATGTTTCAAAAGTAATTGATTTTTTTAAAATTAATTCAACTCAAAAATTTAACCTAATTTCTAGTTCCCGAGTAAGAGATGAATTATATATATGAATAAGTACATTTCTTTAATATTATAAAGATTATTATCTAGCTGAAACTGCAATTCTTTCAATCTCGTCTTTACGTTTTATAGCCCTAGACTCTTGACTATTATTTGCTGCTAGCATTAATTCTTGTGCTAAGTTTTCTTCAAATTGCTTCTCATTAGAATGCGATCTTGCTCCAATAGCTTGTGCTAGATATTTTAAAGCTAGATCAACTCGACGTTGTGGTGCAATATCTACAGCTGATGCATAACTGATACCGCCCATTGCGATCTTCGTCGTTTCCTCTCTAGGTGTTGTATTTACTATCGCATCTATTAAGATTTGAATCGGATTCTGCCCTGTAGTTAACTCAATTAAAACAAATGAATTTTTTATGCTACTTAATAATTTTCCTTTCTTACCGGAATTATATGAGCTTTTGTGCCCCTTAATTCTACTTCCAATAAATCCGGGAGAAAGCAATCTATTGGCAAATCGTTCAAGTATCGATACTTTGGAAGATTTCCAAAATCTTCTATGCTCATGTCTACCAGCAGAATGAGGAATTATTATAGGTTTTAAGTTGATATAATTCTCAAGTGTTTGGTCTCTAACTTTAACATCATCAAAAGACCATCTATTAAATAGTTTAATTTCTTTTTTCGTTTTACTCATGTACTTTTTACCTCATTAGCGTAAAGGCTTTTCTTTTTTCCCGCTAATCAATGCATCAAGACTTACTCCATTGACTTTAACTACTTTGTAACGTACTCCCGGAAGATCACCAATACTTCTCCCTTTTGCTCCACCAATTCCCTCAATGATGACTCGATCGTGTTCTTCAATGAAATTAAGCGCACCATCCCCTGGGAGAAATGCAGTTACACCCTTGCCATTCTTTTTTAATTGAACTCTCACGCACTTTCTAATGGCTGAATTAGGCTGTTTGCTTTCTCGACCAACTTTTTGAAGTACTATTCCAAGAGCTTGACAACTCCCTTCTAAAGGGTCGACTTTCTGTTTTAATTTAAGTTTCCTTCGTTTATATTTAGTTTTTGACCACTTGTACTTTTTTCTATTCGTTTGAAGTTTTCTTGCAGCATAAAGACCTTTTGGCAAATTCTTCACCAAATTTTAAAATATATACTGAGAAAAAATATATCCTAGAACTTAAAATTTATGTATATGAATTAAATCCTTGCTTATTTAGAAATAATTAAACAAAGAGGTAATAATAATTAGATATTTTTTGTATTAATAATCACATTATCGACTTCAAAATATCTTAAAACTAGTTCTTTGATTTTTCTAATCATTGAGCCTTCTTTCCCAATTGCTTTTCCACGGTCTTGAGGTCTTACAGTAATTATTACTGTTTTCTTTAGATTTCTACTTTCTTTTATTTCAATATTTTGAACTACAATAGAATTTTTAGTGGTTTGTAATATATTTTGGATAAATTTATTTAGATTTTCAGAAAAAGCAATTACATCAATTTTTTTATTTAATTTTGATTTTAAATCTTTAACATGCTCACCTGCTTTCCCAATAGCTTTTCCTACATCTTCTTCCTTTACAAGAAAGATAATAACTTCAGAATCATTTTCCACATTTCTAAAAATTAGACAATCTTTTATAATAGCACCAGATATGTTATTAAACAACGAGATAAGTTCCATTGCTTCTCTATCAATCTTAATATTCTTCTTTAACATAAATAATATCCATATCGTTTAATTTTACTCATCTAACTTTTAATGTTAAAAGATCTGAATCTCCCTCATGAACAACTCCAATAACAGAGATCATATAAGGTTTTGCGCATGCTAAACCAAGGTCCCAAGAGGATCCTTTATACTTATGTATATATATTTTATCCTTTATGATGGAATTATAATAGTTTAATTGACTTTCCAGTTCCTTCGGACAATTATTTGCTATAATTAATAGTTTAAATGGGTTTCCTCTAAGATATTTTAATACATTATTTTTCCCATATACAATTTTACCAGTTTTGTATGCTACTCTAATATTTGTATCAACATCAAATTCCTTTTTTTTCTTACGAGATAAGTCAACCTTTTCCGTAATGCCTTTAGTTTTCTTCTTTACCATGATAATTTCAAATCGTGTCTATATAAGTAGTAATAATAATAATTTAATGTTTAAGTTTTTTTTGGTGGTTTTTAATCATTCAAAGAGGGATTTATTTTTTTTTTTGTTTTAAAATGTCTAAATTAGCGTCGAGATCAAACATAACGTTTACACGGCCGCTCCCAATTGGTGAAATTTGGCCTACAATTACGTTTTCAGGAATTCCAAGTAATCTTTCCTCCTCTCCGTAAAGTCCTGCGTCTAAAAGTTGATTTACAGTGACTTCAAATGCAGCACGGGCAAAAACGCTTGATTTTGAGCCAGAAATCCCATGTCTTCCAATCGATTGAATTGATCCTGAATAACACATTAAATCAGCTAGAATAAGAAGATGTCTTAAATCTACATCTAAGGATTGTTGTTCAAGAACTTTTTGGGATTCTAATATAATCATTTGACGTGCTGCTTCTATACCATATAATTTTTCTATTTCATGGATATGATTTGAGAGGGTTCTACTATCATCCACACCCTCAATTTGTATAACACCTTGTAAATTAGTGCCTTCTGTTTTAATTACCCATTCTTCTCCATCATCAGAAGGTGTTAATAATCCTCTTTTAACGCCTCTAATACCTTTAACAACTTTTTTAAGAATTTTTTCTCTTAATTTTTGTAGGCTTTGAAGATCTTCTATCCCTGGATCTATTATAATAGAATTACCCTCGCGTTTTATTGTTCCTTTTTTTTTATAGCGTTTCAAAATTTCAGGTATTTCATTTATATCAATTCCTTTCTTTTCACATATTTCAGGGATTAAATTAACAATAATTTTCCAATTTACAAAATCTAAGTCTACATCAGAAGTAATCTGTTCTATACGTATTTGTTCTATACGATTGTGGACTTCTATCGCTTTTTCTTCTGTCTCTTTATATTCATCAACTAGATATACTTCCATAGCGGGTGTTGAAGGAAAACGTCTAGCATCAACTATTTCAATTAAGCGTGGAAGTCCCTGTGTCACACTAAACTCTTCAACTCCCGCATAATGAAAGGTTCTTAACGTCATTTGCGTTCCTGGTTCTCCAATAGATTGTGCTGCTACAGTTCCAACTGGTTCTGACGTTTCTACAAGGGCGTTGTGAAAATTTATATATATTTTATTTAAAAAATACTCTAATTGTTCTTCTTCAAGATCTTCATTTTCAACCTTAGTTCTAATTTTTTCAATTAAATCCTCAGGAATTCCATCACTTTTTAATATTGCTAATTGCTCTTCTAAAAATTTTTGAGTTATTTTTCCCATCTGCTATAAACCTTACAAATTTAATTTTTAATCTTAAATCTTCTTACTTTTCTCTTATCCTTCTTTTTCTTGCTTCCAATCTAAATAAGCTTTTGTTTCTTTCCCCCTCCAAATAGCTTTCTTTCCAGTTTCTTCTTCAAATTGTTTTTGTAGCGCATCCTCATCAGGAACTTTAGCATCTTTTTTAGATTTTTCTTTTGGAGGGGTTTCTTTTTTGGGTTTCACACTAGCGGCTTCTTTTTCTTTAGGAGTAGTTTTTTTTGTCATAGATTCATGTTTAATTTCTTCACGTATTTCTCCTACATCTAAGGCTTTAGCTTTTAATAAAAGCACATCTAAATTTACTGCTAAACCATGATCTGTATGCATCGCATCTATACCATCATCACCAAATTTAAACTGAATAATATTTTTATCAGAATTTCTAACAGTTCCATCATTTTCTACGACCATATCTTGTAATGCATTTACTAATCTTCTCTGCATATATCCGCTTTGAGATGTT
>JAHQWY010000149.1 GCA_029856445.1 Promethearchaeia archaeon | reverse complement strand
ACGGGAATAATATCATTTTTCAGCTCGTTAAGCTCTTGTTCTGAAAAAGGGACATAACGTCTAAGGATAGGATTACGTCTACGGAAATATTCTTTAGCTTTTTCATCTATTGAATCATCTAAGAGAAAGCCATAGGTCCGAACATGCCTTCCAAGTTCTATTTCGAATGGATCAGCTCTTATTTTACTAGATTTTACTCCTACAAGAAGCTCAGCGTCATCAATCCTTATAGGAAGACAGCGTAAGAATTCCTCTAATGCTTTGGCTTTTTTCATATATGGATGAGAATTTTCCATTTGTTTCCAAATTCTAGTATAGCACCGTGCTCGTTCAAGATCATATTCGAAGGGTTGGGACAACATTTTATCCCTAATTTTTCGAACCCTCTCTGTAGGAATCCCTTGAAGAGGTGCCATTTTTACATTTTGAATTACCATATTAACATAAATATTGATTTTATACTATTTAAATTTACTTTGTATATTTAGTTAAGGAATAGATAAATAATCTATTATACTTTAATTTATCATACTTTTCTTCCTTGTCTTATTTTATAACTAATTTCTCGCTTAAATTCGAAAATACTCTCGATCTATAATATAAGCTATTATAAATGAAAAAAACCTTGAGAGACTAAAAAGCTATATTATTCAAGAGATAAACTCTCTTTAGATTCTTGAAGTTTTTTTTGCATGAATGTAGGAGGATTTACACACCAGATATAATGACCTTCCTCGATTGTTATTTTATGAGGTAATTCGATTTCACATTCTTTTGTACGTGCATCTGAAGAGCAACGTGGATTAAACGTACATCCCGGTGGAGGTGCTATAGGGCTTGGTACTTCTCCTTTGATAACAAAACTGATCTCTTGATTGTAAGGATCAATGTCAGAATGTGAAGAGAGCAGTGCTTGAGTATATGGATGAGTTGGTCTAGTAAAAACTTGTTCTTTAGTTCCAACCTCTACAATTTTGCCAAGATACATAACAGCTACGCGATCGGCAATATAGTTTACAACAGCTAAATTATGAGTAATAAACAAATATCCATATCCATATTGTGCTTGTAATTCTTTAAGAAGATTAAGGATTTGTGCTTGAACTGATACATCAAGAGCCGAAGAAGGTTCATCTAAAATTATCAACTCTGGATTGCAAGCTAATGCTCTTGCTATAACAATTCTTTGCTTCTGACCACCAGAAAATTCATGTGGATAGCGATCCATATGCTCTCGTTTTAAGGAAACTTCGTCTAACAACCTTAAAACGCGTTTTCTTATTTCTAATCTATTAGTAATACCAAGTAAATTCCTAAGTGGTTCTGCTATTATGTCAACCACTTTTAAACGTGGATTTAAAGACGCATCAGGATCTTGAAAAACCATTTGAATTTTATGTCTAAAGTAAGTTGAATACTCAGGAGGGATAGGTTTATCCTGGAAAAGGATTTCTCCGTCTGTTATTTCAACCAAACCTAGAATTGCTTTTGCGATGGTTGTTTTCCCACATCCACTTTCCCCAACTAACCCAAGAGTATGACCTGTTTTTAGGCTGAAATTAACTCCATTGACTGCTTTGACAGCTCCAATTTGTCTTTTAAGGGTTCCCTTAAAGAGTGGGTAATGTACTTTAAGATCTTTTACCTTTAATAATGGTTTATCCTTCTCAAGGACAGTTAAACCTCTAATTTCTTTGTACTGGATGGTTCTATAGGCGATTTGTTTTACACCAAGAATAATAATAATTGCCATTGCAAAACTAATGAAGAGATTAACAACTATTTCCTTGAAAAAGTTTTCTTTCTGAATAATAAAGGTTTGTATTAAAAAATATATTCCCGGCGTTATACTAGCTAAAGTAAAAGTTATCCTAAATCGCACTAATTGTATTTTACTTCCCCAATAAGTTAAAAAAATAGATAGCCCAAGAAGAAAAAGAAATGCAAAAGTAAAGGTAATTTTAGAACCATCTAAATCCTCATTTCCTTCAATTAACCAGATCTTATAAATTTCTTGAATACTACTTAGAAATAAAGATATTACAAGTAATGCAACTTGGATAAGGCTAACAACTTCGATTGATTCGAAAAAATTTTTATCATAAAATCCCCAAAGGATTAAGATACCAACTGGTAAGAGTATCACCACTAATAAAATTTTAGAAAAGGGTGAATTACCGAATATGTTCAAAATAAAAAAAGTAGAAAGTACATTGAAAATTAACCAGATTAGATTTACTACAAGCGCAATTATTACTGGATTCTCCCATCTCTTTCCTTTTATTAAGAGTCTCATTATAAAAAAACCTATTATTGACATAACTACAGGAATAATGACTAAATCTATTAAACCAACCAAGATTTTAACTAACCTCTAATTTTTATTTATTCTGATATCTCTTCTTTTTTCTTTATAGAAATTTTGGCAAGCCTTTCATATTCGGGATCATAGAGATGACATCTAACAAAATATCCAGGTTCAATCTCAATTTGCTTTGGAAGTTTTGAATCACAAGGCTCGAAACAATATTGACATCTAGGATGAAATCTACATCCTAAAGGGGGATAAATTAAATTTGGTACCATTCCAGGAATAACTTCAAGTTCTTGTTGTCTTTCCCTCATAACAGGAACAGAAGCTATAAGTCCTCTAGTGTATGGGTGATATGGTGTAGTAAAGAGCTTTTTTATATTTCCATATTCAACAATGGATCCACAATACATCACAGCAACACGATCACACATTTTAGAGATAATTCCAAGATCGTGAGTAATAAATAATATAGTTGTATTATATTTCTTACGGAGTTCTTTCATAAGTTTTAGAATTTGGTTCTGTATTGTAACATCTAACGCAGTAGTAGGTTCGTCAGCAATTAATAATTTAGGTCTACAGGCAAGAGCCATAGCGATCTGAACTCTTTGTCGCATACCACCACTTAATTCATGTGGATATCGATCGATAATTACTTGAGGAAAAGGTATATTTAAGTCTCTTAGAAGATCTATACTCCATTCTCGAGCAATACCATATATGGATTTATCGGGAAATTTGGAGGCTTCTGCAAGCAATTCATTTTCCATATGTAATAGAAATACTTCAGAGATTTGTCTACCTATTCTAAAAACTGGATTTAGAGAATTTAGTGGATCTTGAAAAATCATAGTTATATCTTTGCCACGGTATTTTAACATTTCTTTTTCGGGCTTAATTAATAGATTTTCTCCTCTAAAAATAACCGTACCTTTCTCAATTTTTCCTGGGGGCCTAATTACTCGGAGAATTGATAGTGCAGTTACAGATTTCCCACAACCAGTTTCGCCCACAAGACCAAGAACTTCTCCCTCATATACTTGAAAAGAAACATCTTCTACAGCATGAACAACACCTTCTTCTGTATGAAAATAAGTAGTGAGATCTTGCACATTTAGAATCGCATGATTCCCCTCTGGAGTAAAATCTTGTACAGTTTGCTCACTAACTATTTTGAGCGCGTTTTGAATTTTTGATTTGCTTTTTTCTTCAGCTAAAGGCATGAATTTTCTATTCAAAGAGAAATAAAAGACTAAACCATATATTAAACTAACTACAACAAATAATACACGAATATCTTGTTCATATAACATTAAACCAAATAATTTATTCAAATACAATTCAACAATTACTAGTTGTATTGACCAAATTCCAAAAGAAATGAGTCCACCAGTAAACATAGAATATTTAAAAACTTCCTTAGGGATACGTTTCTCAATTGGACGAGCTAGATTTATAAAAATTGTGATGATCATATCAAATACAACAGTAAATGCAGCCCATATAAACCCGAGGTTAAAAATATCAGGATTACGCATATTAATATGTAGGAGAGAAATTGAGATGAATATTACACAAATTATCCAAGTTAATATAATGAAAAATTTAAAAATTTTAATAAATGGACTACTTACAAGATCTTCTCTTAAAGGTCCAAATAGTTGTTTCTTAAACACTAGCTTTTTATACAGAAAATAAAAGATTGTTGTCATTAATGCAAACATTAAAGCATCATTGCTGATAGTTAAAAATAGGCTATAGAAAGCCCCTAGAGTTTCAAGGATGGATCGAATACCATATATTATACCAAAAAGTATGAGGATAATTAAGGCTGAGCTCTTTCTGTGAATAATTTTTGAGATCTGTTGTTCTTCAGGAATTTGATTATTGATAATATTTGAAATTAGGAATAGAACTAAAACGGCAATAATTGATTCAAAAAAAGCCATTCCATAGTTTAATCCATATACAGTATATATTATATTTAAAATTTTAAATACCTCCTTTTTATAAATGTAATCGTGGATCTAACGCATCTCGAAGACCATCTCCTACGAGCATAAATCCTATAGCTGATACTCCTATTAATAATCCTGGCCAAAAAGCTGCATTGAAATTGCTAAAGGAAGCTCTTGCCCAGTTAATATCAGTTCCCCAACTAGCTATAGTTGGGTCTCCAAATCCTATAAAAGCTAAACCTGCTAGACCTAATACTGCGACTGCTGCACCTCCAAAAAAAGCTATTATCATAGGAGAAATAGCATTTGGTATAATATGCTTAAACATCACTCTGAATTTTTGCGCACCACCCGTTTTTGCTGCTTGAACAAATTCCAGTTGCTTTACTTGTAAAACAAGTGATCTCATAAACCTGATATTATATGGTATAAAAAGAATTCCGTAAATTACAAGACTAGTTAATAATTCACTTCCTAATATAGGAACAATTATAATGACAAGGATCAAGTTAGGAAAAGCATACATTAAATCTACAAAGCGCATCAAAACATAATCAACAGTGCCACCAAAATATGCTGATATCGTTCCTAAAATAAGACCTCCTCCAATAGCGATGGTTACGGGGATCATTGCCATTAAAATTGTAGTTCTACCTCCCCAAATAAGTCTAGCTAAAATATCATATCCATACAATGTAGTCCCGAACGGATGTTCTGCTGATGGATCAGCAAAAGGATCTTCTCCAGGAGGGATATAAGGGATTACTATTTCTTGTAATGGATAGCTAGTCAACCAAGGAGTATATACTGCTAATATCATAATGAATAATAACATCATAAATCCTATTATAGTTAAAGGTTTAAGAAGACGTCGAAATACTCTCCTTTTAGATTTTATCTTTTCTATTTGATATTCTTGATAACTATAATTAGGATCTCGCCACCCAGGAATTAAATAAAATTTATATTTCGCTTTATTTTTTGACCAACAAGTAAGATATGTAATCAATAATCCAAGAGCAACAATTACACACATTATTCCTAAAGTTATTCCAAATATGGCAACTATTAGCATAATTACTTACCTCTTCTATTCATTCATTTTATGTGTTAAAATCTTAAAAATCGAATCCTTTATAAAAGTTTGGTGTGTCGTCCTTAATAACCTCACAGTATTTTGTGTATTTTATGTGAATATTATTCGAGGATCAATAATAGTATACATGACGTCAGCAACTAATGTTCCTGTAAGAAGAATTATAGTTGAAAATACTACGAGCCCATTAATAACCATATAATCCCCTCGGAATATCGAATCCACCATATAATATCCAAAACCTCTGTAAGCAAAAGTTATTTCAATAAAAAAAGATCCTAACAATGCCGTTGCGGTGCCCCCTATAATAAGATTGCTAGTGGGTAATAAAGCATTGCGAAGTGCATGTTTATTTATAACATCTTTTTCTATGACACCTTTAGCTCGAGCAGTTCTGATATAATCTTGATCTAAAACGTCTAACATGCTTGACCGTGTTTGCCTTGTAACATTAGCCAATGAAACAAAAGTTAAACAAAGACCTGGAATAAATAAATGTAGTATTGTATCCCAAAGAAAGATTTGATCATTATAGATGAAACTATCAATGATACGAAATCCTGTCACAAATTCACCATCCGGGATTGGTAATCCTGGTTTATTAGCGAAAAAAACAGGCAAATCTAAACTTCCCCTTGTCCATATACCTAAATAATAACCAAAAAAGAGCTGGAGTAAAGTAGCAATCCAAAACACTGGAAATCCAGCTCCAAAAATTGCTAAAGCTCTAATGAGAATATCTCTTGATTGATCCTTATGGGTTGCTGATGATAAACCAAGCTTAACTGCTAAAAAAGGACTCAAAAATATCGGAATTATCATTAATTCTATTGTTCTTGGATATATTTCTAATATGAAATCAAACACAGGGTAGTCTTCTCTAACCACATAAGATGTACCCCAATCTCCTATAAAAAAGTTTTTATAATAGGTGCCAAGCTGAACATACCAAGGGTCATAATAGCCAACTCTCTCTAATTCTGCTTGAATTACATCAGGGTCGACTAGTCCACTTAATTTGTTAGTAATAGGGCTTACAGTCATCATATGCGATAAAATCCAGGCAAAAGTTAAGACAAGTATGAGCATTGGAAACATCATTAATATTCGCTTTAAGATGTATTTTATCATATTTGTTTTTTTTTTGGCCATTTTTTCTCATCTCACATTTTTTGATTTTTCAACCAAGAGTGATTATTTTCAGAAACGTTTAAATATATAATTATCATAACCTATAAATAAATTTACATTGTAAATTTTAATTTTACCAAAAAAGTCGAAATTTAAACTTAAATAAAAAAAATTTTAGGCGAATTAATAATATGAGAAAGTTTGAAAAAGGATTAATATTTACTCTTTTTCTTACTTCTATTGTACTTCCGTTCTTCCCTATAACAGTAACAGCTCAAGACGAAGAAGATATTTTTGTTATAGGTGCCTGTGGGCCACGTGACATAGCTCACTGGGATTCCTGTACTTTTGTGACTAGTACTGGCGATTATTATATGTGGTCATGTCTTGAATCGTTATTCACACCACGAGCTGATGTGTGGAGCGGTGACGTCCGTACTGAATTAATTCCAGTACTTGCAACAAGCTGGACGATTGAAAATAGACCGGATGAAATGAATGCTGCTGGGTTTATGAGCTATAATGGTATGAAATCAATAGAAATAACCCTTCGACAAGGAGTTACGTTCCATGACGGTTCAGATTGGAATGCAACAGTATTAAAATGGAATATTGATAGACTTATGACACTTGTAGGAAATGTTAGTGGTGTTCTCCCTGTCGTACCGGGTACGGTCCGTACTGTAAGAGACACTTATTGGCTTGAAGTAGATGATTGGGTTGAATTTGAAAGCCCTAGCTGGAATGTTTCACAGTTTGATGGAATACCAGCAGTTTATCCAGGATATGGTCCTTCTGGAGATATGATGAGTCGCTTTCCCCGTTTTTATAATGTAACAATCTTAGAAGATTTGCAATCAGGAGGAAAAGTTAAAATACACTTTGGTGATTGGGATACTGGTTTAAATTATCTTTCGGCAATAGAGATGATCTCAATGTATAGTTATGCAGACTATTGGGATACTATTATCTATGGATATGGTAATCATCCGTCTTTTCCACAAGATAATCCCGCAGTTTTTCCTGGACACTTAATAGGTACTGGTCCGTATGTCTTTGAAGGCCATGTAGCTGATGTTGGTACATTGACGAGATTTGTAGACTGGTGGAATAGTACCGCACAACAAGCTGAAGGTTGGCATACGGTAGATAACGTGGCGGTAGCTACATTTGCCCACACCCAAGCGGGATATGATGCTAGAAGTACTGCTATGGTTACTGGAGATCTTGACTGGGGTTGGGACCGTTCTTGGGAACCCCTCAATAAAGATGATATGATTGCCGCTCCCGATATAGAATATATAGCTGTTGGCGTTGAAAGTTATGGTGAAAATATTATTTTAAATTGTATCAATGAAACATTTATGAAAACATTTTTCGCTGATTTAGGTTATAATATGTCACCTTGGTATGCAGGGTTCAAGCCGTCATTCATGGCTTCAGGAATGATGAATGCAGATGATACGATAAACGCGCATGGAATAAATCGTGCCTTTAGAAAGGCGATTTCTTATGCGTTTGATTATGATACCTACGTACATGTTGCTATGAATGACCGTGTAGTGCGTTCTGGAGGATTCCTTTGCGGAACTAGTCCATATTATAATGGTTCCATACCAATTGCAACCCACGATCTCACCATAGCACGTCAAGCTCTTTTAGATGATCCATTTTGGGGACCTATATGTGCTGATAGACAGCTAGACATTACTAATACGACAGCAGAATGGCAATATATAGCAAACACCGATCCTATTTATCGTATGGAGTATAGTTGGGATCAAGCCCATTTACAAGCCTATAGTGTGATGACGACAAGCCTTAAGGATATTGGATGTAATTTGAAGGATACGGCTTCTTGGGAAGATGTACCTGATACTTATTATAAAATGAGCACAACATTTACATTTCCTTGGTTCATAACTGATGGATTTGCATTAAAATTGTATTATCCTCGAGTAAATGCTCTTGGTTACCTTGAAGCCTATTATAAGAGTCCTGCCTCAATGTGGATGCCATTTCCAATTGATCAATTTTACAACATGGGTTTTAGTTATAATTCCACATTCGATAGTATAATGAAGAAAATTTGGTTTCAAAACGAAACTGGAGTCCAAGAGTCATATAATTTACTAACTGATTGGATTCAGAACTATCAATATCCAACTATTTATTGCGGGAATGATTTAGAGGGGCATGCGATAGATAAAGACTGGGATTATAACTTTTTCTGGGGTGTCTTCACTTTTAATTATGTTAAGCCACGAGAAGCAGAAGAAAGACCATTGATCCCAGGTTTTCCAGTGAGTGTTGTTTT
>JAHQWY010000148.1 GCA_029856445.1 Promethearchaeia archaeon | reverse complement strand
ATTAGAAGTTACAATGGCTATTGATATGATATATAGGCTAATAAGGCATTATCTTATTCTTGGTAAAAAATCGAAATCAATGATTTTATTGTTACAAATCTCAATGCAATTAGGCTTAATATTGAGTATGGCAAAAGCGTATTATCATGCTGCTAAAGCTTTTTCAGAAGGGAGTCCTATTGGAGATGCTTTAGGACCACTAGTCACAGCTAGCTTCATAAGAGATATATCAGATGGAGAGGTTGAATCAAAAGAAATTGTTAGAGATACTATAGTACAAGAAGTTGATTTTGAAGATCGTAAAATTTTTGTGGTGAGAGCAAAAGGACCTGGTGGAACAGTAGGAAAACCAGGAAAAGCTATCAAGATGCTGATTGATGAGCATGGTGATGAAATTTCTCGAGTAATTATGATTGATGCGGGATTAAAACTAACAGGAGATAAAACTGGTTCAATTGCAGTAGGTGTTGGTGCTGCTATTGGAGGAATTGGGATTGAAAAATACTTTATAGAAGAATCATCTACCGGAAAATCCATTCCAATTGATGCTCTAATTTGTAAGCAATCACTAGAAGATGCTATAACCACAATGAAGCGACCCATAACTCAAAGTGTACCGAAATTTATTGAAAAAATTAAGATGGCTCTGAGAAAAAGAACAGAAAAAGGTTCGAAAGTAATAATTGCAGGAATAGGGAATAGTATTGGAATAGGCATTTAATTATTTTACCTTCTAATCCTGAATATTTTACATTTAATTCTACTTTTTATCCCTATTTTAAAACTATTCTATTATAATCTTAATTGAATTTTTATATTCTCCTAAATCAGAAAAATAGAAATTGTTTTATAATTAAGGAAATAAGATTAATTAATTCAATTTTTAATAATATGAAATTAAAGTATAAAATTAATTGTATTTAGATTTGAGGTGTAAAGAAAATGTACGGATATATGGGTAAAATCTTGAGAGTTGATTTAACTAATGGGCAAATTACTGAAGAATTTCCTGATGAAGACACATTAAAAATGTACTTAGGTGGATCTGGTTTGGCTACAAAATTCTTAATTGATGAAACACCAAAAGGAATTGATCCCTTAGGACCGGAAAATAAACTAATATTTATGACTGGACCATTGACAGGAACACCATCACCTAGTACCGGTAGATATTGCGTAGTTGCAAAATCCCCACTTACTGGTGTTTGGGGAGAAGCGAATTCAGCTGGTTTTTGGGGAAGAGATTTAAAAAGATCTGGTTTCGATGGGATAATTTTTGAAGGAATATCCCCTAAACCTGTTTATCTTGTGACTGAAGATGGAAAAGCAGAACTCAGAGACGCTTCTCACCTTTGGGGTAAAAATACTTCTGAAACTACTAGACTAATCAAAGAAGAATTAGGTGAGAAATTCAATGTATCTTGTATTGGTATTGGAGGTGAGAATCTTGTAAAATATGCAGCTGTTATGAATGATTGTGATAAACCTAACTATGGAAGAGCTGCTGGAAGATGTGGAATGGGCACGGTTATGGGTTCTAAAAAGCTTAAAGCTATAGCATCTAAGGGTGATGCTAAAATTGAGGTAGCAAATCCAGAGGAATATAAGACAGAAGCCAAACAAAGATATGATTGGGTAAATCAGAGTATGTTGAAAATGACTCTTGAAGTTTTTGGAACTGCCACAATGGTAGATTTAGTAAACATAAAAGGTGGTTTGCCTACAAATAATTGGCAGACTGGAGTTTTTCCAGCTGCTGATAAAATTAATGGAACAGCAATAAACGAAACAATTCTCACCGGTCGTAAACCTTGTTTTGCTTGTCCAATTGCTTGTGGACGTATTGCAGAGATTAAGGAAGGTAAATACAAGAGTACTGGAGAAGGTCCTGAATATGAATCACTTGGAGCACTTGGAACAATGTGTGGGATTGATAATTTAGAAGCAATAACTCTAGCACATTTTCTTTGTAATGAATATGGTCTTGATGTAATTTCTGCTGGTAATACCATTGGATTTGCTATGGAATGCTATGAAAAAGGTATACTAACTATCGAGGATACAAGTGGTCTTGAATTTAAATTTGGTAATGCGGATTTAGTAGTAGATCTTATTGCTAAAATAAGTAAAAGAGAAGGTATTGGTGATTTACTTGCTGAAGGAACAAGAAATATAGCTGAAAAATTAGGAAAAGGTTCTCACAGATTCGCTATGCATGTTAAAGGTTTAGAACTTCCTGCATATGATAGTCGAGCTGCTAAAATTACAGGCTTAGCTTATGCTACAGCCAATCGAGGAGGATGTCATATAACTGGTTATATTGAAGGGCCAGCGTTCTTATCAATGCCTTTTATGATTGTAGAAGATGCCACAGTTGGGGATGTTCTAACTGAAAATCCTGAAGATACTAAGGTTGTTAAAGATTTTGAAGATGCATTTGGCTTATTTGATGCTATTGGTGGTTGTAAATTTATGGGCATGGTTTTAGCTTCAGAGGATTGGGCAGCACTTATTCAAAAATTATTAGGTTATGAATTTACCCAAAAAGATTTTACTAAAATGGGTGAAAGGCTATATAATTTGGCTAGAGTTTATAATGTAAGAGAAGGAGTTACAAGAGCCGATGATACCCTTCCACCACGTTTGTTAGAGGACCCTATGCCCGATGGACCAGCTAAGGGAGAAACTGTAAACTTAGATCCTTTATTAGATGCATATTATGAATATCGTGGATGGGATAAAGAGACGGGGAAACCAACTAAGGAGAAATTAAAAGAATTAGGATTGGAGTGGACAATTAAAGAGATATATTAAATAATATTACTACTATTCTATTAAAAAAAGGGGTGAAAATGATGGGTGAAGAAAAGGAATTAACCTATGCTGAAAAACCATGGCTAAAATCTTACGTTGTAGGTCCATTTAAACTCAAACATACAATGGAACCTTACCCTAAAATAAATGTCTACCAGTTTCTTGAAGATAGTGCAACAAAATTTCCGGATAATATTGCTTGCATTTATTTAGATGATGAAATAACATATAAAGATTTAAAATTAAAAGTAGATAAACTGGCTAATGCTTTTATCGATTTAGGTTTGAAAAAAGGAGATACAATTGCATCAGTTCTTCCCTCATGTGTCGAGTTCATTTTAGTAGATTATGCTGCTATGAAAATGGGTGCTATACATGTTCCATTAAGTATTTTGCATAAAACTGATGAATTAGTTCATGAATTAAAAGAAAGTGATGCTAAAACAGTTTTCTGTTCTTATAGACGAATCGAACGGATTAACGAAGCTAAAAATGAGGTCAAAATTAAAACTGTTATTTATGCTCCAACGAGATTATTTCCAGATTATAATCTTCCTGATATGCAGGATGTATCAGAAAAAGGATTTTTTTCTTTAGATTATTTATTAGAGAATTATGATCCACTTGAAAAAACAGTCGAAGTTGATCCTATGGAAGATTTAGCTCTTTTACCTTTTACTGGAGGTACAACAGGTCTTCCTAAAGGAACTATGCTAACTCATTATAATATTTCAACTAATGTGGTTCAATTAATGCATTGGATGTTGGATCCTCTAAAAGTGGGAATTATTGGAAAAGCAGCCATAGTTATTTGTGTTCCTCTTTTTCATGCATATGGACATTTCGTATTACATTCATGCATTTCATTGGGATTAAAAGTTTTTTTAATGGATCCAAGAGATATGGTGAGGATTGCTGAAGTAATAAAAAAGAATCGTCCTTTTATGGTTACAGGTGTTCCTGCTCATTATATGAGATTTCTTAATTTAGATATCCCTAAAGCACCCATTTTTTATCTATCAGGGGCGGCTCCTATGCCTCCTGATCTTGCTGATCAATTTGAGAAAAAAACGGGTGTTCCGATGGGTGAGGGATATGGAGCTACAGAAACATGTGCTTGTACCATGGTGAATATCTCACCACTTTCTAAAGTTACAGGATTTATGGCTTCAAAGAAAAATGGTATTGGTGTACCTTTACCAGATACAGAAGTAAAAATTATAGACCCGGAAACAAGGGAGGAAATGCCTTTTGGTGAATCAGGTGAAATTTGGATCCGTGGACCACAGGTAATGAAAGGATATTGGCCAACACTAGGTAACGGTTTAACTGATGATGGATGGCTCCCTATGGGAGATATCGGTAGAATGGATGAAGATGGTTATTTTTATATTGAAGATCGTATCAAAGACATGATTAATGTATCAGGAAATAAAGTCTATTCAAGAGTAATTGATGATATCTTACATGAACATCCCGCAGTAAGTGTAGCAGGAGTAATAGGACTTCCCGATCCAGAACGACCTGGTAGCGAAAGAGTTAAGGCGTTTATAACATTAAATAAAGAATACAAAGATAAAATTACTGAACAGGATATCATTGACTTTTTAAAGGAAAAAGTAAAACCTTATGCTGTACCTAAATATGTAGAATTTCGGGATGATCTACCTTTAACATTAGCAATGAAACTATTTAAACGGAAACTTAGAACCGAAGAAATTGCTAAAATGAAAGAAAGAGGAGAAATTAAATAAAAATTGTGGAATTTAAAAATTAATTTTATTATTTTTTTTTTTGTAAGTAAAAACTAGAATATTTATAATACTCTTTACTAAATACAATATACAAATTTATTACCACAATCAAAATAATAAGCGAAATAAACATACATTAAGTGATAAAAATGAAATTTGGAACTCAAGAATGGGCAACAGCCTATTGTAAGGCTATTAATGAAAACGAAAATTATAAGGATGCTGCTGGTCCTAATGGTTTTCCACCTGATGGTTGGGAAGGCGATTTTCTCTTTATTGTGGAGCCATCGGGAAATCTAGATCATGAAATTCGGATGTTCGTAGGACTTTATCATGGTGAATGTACAGGAGCAAGAATACTAGCAGAGGGAGAAGAAGTGGAAACAGAATATGTATATTCAGGTCCTTACGATGCGTGGGTGGCAGTTTTAAAAAAGGAATTAGATCCAATACGTGGCTTACTTGCAGGCAAGTTTAAACTACAAGGTGATATGGCTAAAGTTTTAAAAGCTACAAGAGCAGCACAAGAACTTGTAGTTTCCACAACTACAATTGATACTGAATTTTATTAAATTAGAAGAAACTTTATTTACTTTTTTTTCCTTTTTATTGTATCCAAACTATTTTTAAGAATGTAAGATGTCCTATAACGAAAGGAATATTTTTAAACTAACAAAAAAACGTGTGTATTTCTTTGATCTAGATGGTACTATTTACTTAGGAAATAATTTGTTTAAAGGAGTTCCTGAATTAATTAACATATTGAGAAATATGCAAATCGCTTTTTATTTTCTTTCAAATAATTCAAGTTTATCAACTTCAGCTTATCTCAAGAAATTAAATAAATTTAATCTCAATATAACTAAAGAAAATCTCATTCTGTCTCAACATCCAACTTTAGATTATCTAAAAAAAAATAATTATAAGAAAATCTTCTTGTTAGGTACAAAGTCACTTAAAGAAGAATTTGAAAGCGAAGGATTCGAATTAACTGAGCAGGATCCTCAAATAATTGTTCTCGCTTTTGATAAAGAATTTACCTACGAACGATTAGCAAAAGCAACTCAATTTCTTTTAAAAGAAGATTTTCCCTATATTGCTACTCATCTTGATAATAGATGTCCAACTGAAAATGGATATATTCCAGATGCGGGTGGTATCGCAGCTTTATTATATAAAGCAGCGGAAAGGATGCCTAGGGTGTTTGGAAAACCGAAGAAAGAAATGCTTCTATTTAAACTAAGCCAGTTAGGAATATCACCTAAAGATGCAATTCTTTTTGGTGATCGTCTTTATACGGATATAAAAATGGGAAAAAATGCAGGTATTACAACTTGTTGTGTATTATCTGGAGAAACAACCTTAGACATGATAAAGAATAGTGAAGATAAACCCGATTTCATCATAGATGGAATTTGGGAGCTGGTAAATGAATTTAATAAAGCTTAAATAACTTATGATAATTCAAATTTTATTATATAGTAAGACTTTATTCACTTCTTTAATTACTATATTTTGTAAGTTATTATCATAAAAAATAAAAATATGAGATACTGTTTTTAATTTATTAAAACTTGATGATTATAGAGATTTTGGTAATTAAAAATGACATCTAGTGAAAAGAATAAATTTATCTATGATTTTACTGAAGGAAACAAAGATCTAAAAAATTTACTAGGAGGAAAAGGAGCAAACCTTGCCGAAATGACAAATCTTGGTCTTAATATTCCACCAGGATTTACAATTACTACTGAAGCTTGTCTACTTTATTTTCGTGAACCTGAAAAAGTTATGAAAGAATTAAAACCAAGTGTCATGAAGAATTTAAAAGCACTTGAAGAGAGCACAGGGAAAAAATTCGGTGATACCAAAAATCCTTTATTAGTGAGTGTGCGAAGTGGTGCTCCAATGTCGATGCCTGGTATGATGGACACAGTTTTAAATCTCGGTTTAAATGATCAAAGTGTTTTAGGATTGGCAGAACAAACTAAGAATCCTCGGTTCGCATACGACTCTTACCGTAGATTTATCCAAATGTTCGGTGATGTTGTAATGGCCATAGGAGATGAGAAATTCGAAAGGATCTTAACAAAATATAAAAGAGTTATAGGAAGAAATGCTCAAGATACCGATCTCAAGGTTGGAGACTTACAAAAAGTTATAGCTGATTATAAAGCATTATATGAAAAAGAAATTGGTTCAGCCTTTCCCCAAGATCCGCTTAAACAATTGTTTCTTGCAATAGAAGCAGTATTCAAATCTTGGAATAATCGAAGAGCAATAACATATAGAAAGATAAATAATATCCCTGATTTTGGTACTGCGGTAAACATTCAAGCAATGGTATTTGGTAATAAAGGAGATAATTCTGCTACGGGTGTTGCATTTACGAGAGATCCTTCAACCGGAGACAATACAAAGTTCGGTGAATATTTAACCAATGCTCAAGGAGAAGATGTTGTGGCTGGGATTCGAACACCTAAAAAATTAGAAGTTATGAAAGAAGAATTTCCGGAAATTTATACTCAATTATTAGATACAATGGATAAATTGGAGAAGCATTATAGAGACATGCAAGATATCGAATTCACAATCGAAGATGGAAAATTAAATATTTTACAGACTAGGAACGGTAAACGTACCCCTTCAGCAGCAGTAAAAATAGCGGTTGATATGGTTAAAGAAGGATTGATTACAAAAGAAGAAGCTATTATGAGTATGGATCCAAAAAAAGTCTCAAAATTATTATTTAAAAGTATAGATGAGAATTCTATTATCCACGTCCTAGCTCATGGTATTAATGCATCCCCAGGTGCTGTTTCCGGAATTGCGATTTTTGATCCTGATACTGCAGAACAATTAGCAAACCAAGGAGAAAAAGAGATTATTCTTTGTCGACCACAGACAAAACCTGACGATGTACATGGATTATATGCATCTAGCGGTGTTTTAACACAATTTGGGGGAAAAACATCTCATGCTGCAGTCGTTGCTAGAGGTATGGGTAAACCCGCAGTTGTAGGTGCTTCAGATATAGAAATCGATGAAGAAAACAAAGAATTTAGGGTTGGAGACATGGTTGTTCAAGAAGGAGATTACATAACCATCGATGGAACTACCGGAACGGTCATAGAAGGGAAAGTACCGTTAATTGAGCCTGAAATTAAAGGGGAATTTTTAGAATTATTAAAAATGGCAGATGAAATTAAAAAACTTGGTGTTAGAGCTAATGCAGATACCCCTGTTGATGCCCAAAAAGCATTAGAATTTGGAGCTGAAGGAATAGGTCTCTGTCGAACAGAACATATGTTCATGGCACAAGATCGCTTACCAACAGTTCAAAATATGATAATAGCAAGAACAAAAGAAGAACGACAAGATGCTCTAGATAAAATTTTACCTTGGCAGAGAGAAGATTTTTATGAAATTTTTAAAATAATGGAAGGAAAACCAGTAACAATAAGATTATTAGATCCACCTTTACACGAATTTCTCCCCGAATTATCATTAGTTCAATTGGAGCGCCAAGAACTCAAAATGACGAATGCTTTATCAAAATCTCTACTTGATATAAGCCCCTTAGATGAGGAAATAATAAAAAAGGATAAGGTTATTAGCTTAATCAGGTCTCTCTCTGAAGAAAATCCTATGATGGGTCTCAGAGGATGCAGATTGGGAATTGTATGGCCTGAGATCAATGAGATGCAAGTAAAAGCGATATTTCAAGCTGCTTGTGAACTGAAGCGAGAAGGAATTGATGTTATTCCTGAAGTTATGATTCCTCTTGTTGGAATGATTTCTGAATTACAATATGTAAAAGCACAATTAATGCAGGTTGCTTTAGAAACTATTAAAGATTATGATGTAGAGCTTGATTATAAATTTGGAACCATGATCGAAATACCAAGAGCAGCTTTAACCGCTGACGAAATTGCTATTGAAGCAGAATTTTTCTCATTTGGAACTAACGACTTAACTCAGATGACTTATGGTTTTTCTCGTGATGACGCTGAAGGAAAATTTTTACCAATCTATTTGAATAAAGAGATATTAGAAAATAATCCATTTGAGATTTTAGACCAAGATGGTGTCGGACAACTAATGAAAATGGCAATTAAGCTTGGAAAGAAGACTAGACCTGATTTAAAGACTGGCATATGCGGAGAACATGGTGGTGAACCAAGTTCAATCAAGTTTTCTCATTCAATTGGCTTGGATTATGTTTCTTGCTCTCCATTTAGAATTCCGGTTGCTCGAAT
>JAHQWY010000147.1 GCA_029856445.1 Promethearchaeia archaeon | reverse complement strand
AGTAGATTTAGATTTCTCAAATTTTTATAACAAAATCATTTCTCAATCTCCTCTTAATAAACCTCAAACTCCTATTATTTTAGAATTTTTCCGTCAATCTGACATATATCATCAAGGATTGATGGACGATGATGAATTTTATCATTTAGCATGTGATTTACTCCAAGTTTGTGAACTTGATCAAAAAGATTTTTATACAGCTTTTAATAGTATTGTTTCTGGTTTTAATCCTGAAATAGTTGAATTAATAGGGGCAATAAAGCAAAGTAATAAAGTTAAACTTCTCTGTCTCTCAAATATAAATTCAAGTCATTGGGAATATCTTCTTAAAAAAAATTGGGATTTCCTTAAATATTTTGACGAATTTATCTTATCTCATGAAGTACATATGACAAAACCCGATAAGAAAATATTTGAATATGCCATTGAAAAGGCTAAGTGTAAACCAGAGGAGATTGTATTTATTGATGATGGGATAAACAACGTCCGAACCGCCCAAGAACTAGGAATAATTGGAATTAAATTTACGAATAAAGAAGATTTAGTTAAAGAACTCAAAAACTTAAAGATTTTATAAGATTAGATAAAAATTTTTTAATTAAATTATATTTCTCCGACGTTCTGCAGACAAGCTCGAGCAATTTCTTCAAATGCTTGTTCCACATTTTCACCTGTTTTAGCAGAAGTCTCCAAATACTCACAACTTAATCTCTGTGCTAAGTCTTCAGCTTCCTCTCTGTCTACTTCTCGCTCCAAATCGACTTTATTACCTAAAAGAATCATAGGTATCGTCTTTTTTACTGTTTTCTTTATAGAACTTATCCAACCAGGAATTTTCAAAAGAGTTTGACTTGAGGATAAATCAAATACACCGAGAGCACCATTACTCCCTTTAAAATAAATCGTTCTTAACTTATGGAATTGTGGTTGTCCTCCAATATCCCAAAGGAGAAGACGGACACTTTTTCCATCAATTTCAACATCCTTAATAAGAAAATTGCTTCCTATAGTCTTCTTAAGGTCGTCACTAAAATAATCCTTAATATACCTTAATAATAAGGATGTTTTTCCCACTCCACCGGGTCCAAAAAGTGTTATCTTGAATTTATACTGTCCTTTCTCCGACATTTTAAAAGCACCTTGTCAGAAATAAATATTAACTATATTTCCTTTAAAATTTAAATTTAAAATATTTTATTCCAATATGAAAATAATGAATTATAGTAATAATAAATTCACTTATTAATATTTCATATTATTCTTTGAGGATATTTATATATTTACATACGGAAAAAATGTTATAATAACAATATAGATTTATTAGAATTAGTCTTCATTCATAATCTTTAAAACTGCTTCTTTCGTTTTTTCAACTATATTTTAAGATCGTTGACCCATTAGCCATTCAGGACTACCTATGCCATTGAAGTATTTATGCCAGATATACATTAGTAACCCGAGAAAGCCACAATATGCTACATATATAAAAGGCAAAAATACAATCGAAAATTGACCTAGATATAGTGGTAAAAAAATATGGTGTATAATAAACAGAGACATGCTTACTTTACCATAAAATAATACCATTTTAACTATATCATTGGATTTTTTCTTAATATCTATAACATAAAAACATACAGATAGGATAATAAGAGCTACACCAAGATTGTAAAACATATTTGAGGTTGTACTTCTTATCATGAAAATGGGCATACCAGGGAATTGATAATAATCCTGTTGATTTGCAATACGCAATAAATCTATAAAATAATATTCAGTTTCATCAATGGTATTTGCAGTTTGTAATTCTAAACCTGTTATAATTCTCCAGTCTTTTATAACTGGTCCAAAGATCCCCACTATTGCTAAGAAAAGACCCCAATATAGAAACATCCGAAATAGATTTCTATACGCTTCTCCAGGTCCTTTAATCATTGCATCATAGAGAGATTCTCCAAATATTGTAGAGATAAAACAGATTGCAATCCATGGAAGAAATGGTACCTGAGGGAGTGGAGATGTTATTATAAAATGTAGGATCCAAATACCTGCATTTGTACTTTCATAATCAAAAAGGAATTGTCTAATATACGGTGAAATGTAAATAACAAAAACACCTATTATTCCGCGAGAAATTTTAGGTAACTTTAACACGTAATAAGAAAAAATTTGAGAGAAACCTATAAACATAAAAAAATTCCAACCCCATAAATTCAAGGGAAATGGTACTTCTAAATTTGTTGTTCCTAAAGAGATTGGATTGAAAATAACGCCCAAAATAATAATCATAAGTGCTCGTGTGAAAATTCTCTTTCTGATCGTTTTTTCTGAGATAACGCCTTTCCTTTTTTTAATACTAAAAATTACACTTAGAGCGGAAAGAAAGACAAACAATGATGGTCCTAATATATCTAAGAAAGCAAATACAAGACCATAAATATATCTCCAATCATCGTCGAACCAGGATAATCCAGAGTGAGCTAAAATAATAAAAGCCATAGCAAAGCCCTTTACAAAATCGATTGAAGCAATTCTTTGTGATGAGGAAGAACCTGTTGACTCTTCATTTGGTATTTCCTCGTTCAATGGTTTAGATAAATGTATACTTTCTGTGTCCTGTGTGCCATGGTTGGAATTTGACATTTTAATTCTGCTTAGTTTAATAATTATCTACTTTGAAATTAAAAAACTAAATTTAATCTCATAATTAAATATTTATATATTTTCATCTAGGACACAAATAATAATAAATATTAATGTTGTAAGCAGTATTGTTGATGCAAAAAAAGTTTTAATTGATTATGAGAGCTTCAAGAAAGATTAATATTTTCAGAAATTATTTTATTATTATTCTTTTTGAATTTTTATAGTATTTCAATTATGACTTTTTAAATAATATTAATAAGTTCAAAATGATAAGCAATGGAGCTTAAAAATATTTATTTTGTTTTGATACTTGGATTGAGTGGACCAATTCTCCTAATATTATCTGAATTTTTTACTTGGTTTTCAGACTATAATTTAATTGAATTATATGTTTTATATACGGATTTACAAATTGAAAATTCATTTTTATATCTCTTTCCATTAATTAGTGGAATAATCTGCCTAATAGCAAATGTATTAGTTATATATCGCTTGGAATTTAGAATTAAATCGATTATTTTATCTTTTGTCGGATTAGGATTTCAATTACTTTTTTTTATTGATTATATTTCTCAAGAAATAGAATTTATCAACAATGCTGGTCTTGGACTTTACTTAGGTGTATTTGGCTTCCTTTTGATAATTATTAATATTATTAATGTATTATCTACTGTAGAAGACGATTCTGGAGGTTAAAGTGCAATCAGCGAACAAAACAATGAGAATTCAACAAAGAAAAAAGATTTAGACCCCGAATCGAGTTTCTATTATGCTTTGGGTCATGAAATACGTAGGAAAATAATTAAAATCATAGGAGATAACAAATATACCTCCTTTACCTATCTTAAAAAAGAGTTAGGTGTTAGTACTGGTACAATATACCACCATTTAGAAACCCTATCTGAACTTATTGAGCAAAAAGATGATAAAAAATATTATCTAAAAGAATTAGGTGTTTACGCTTATAATTCTCTAATAGAGAATCTTGAAACAATTAAATTTCCGCAAAGAGAATTCAAATCACCAATTCTAAGAAAATTGATGGTGTTAACATCTAAGAGATTTATATCGTTTAATAAGAAAGACAGAATGTACACTATTTTAATATCTATTTTAATAATCATCCTTGGAACGATTTTTAATTATTTAAATGGTTTTAGCTCTTTTTTACTCTTTTTTATTGATATAAATCAAAATAACTTAAATCTAATTTTTCAAATCCTAATTAATCTCAGTTTTGTTTTAAACTTCATTGCCTTTTTTTTATTAATGGAATCTATATCTCGTATATTCTACAATAAAAACGAGAATGGTTTAAATTTTCTTGTATCATTTGCGTTAATTCTATTTCCTATGATTATATATCTCGTATTGCACTATATTTTTGAATATACGGAGCTTATTACCATAAATATATTCAATTTCATTGATAGAATTCTACTGATTATTTTTCAGGTATGGTCTTTATGGCTGCTCTCATATAGTTTGAGTGTAAAAAAGGGAATAAAAATTGAAAACTGTTTAATAATAGCTTTATTATTAAATTACAGTGGATTTACAATAATATTGCTTTCATTCATCTAACAATGTTAAAATTGAATTCTTCTAAGATTTTGTATATTTCCTGCAACCTTTCTTTCGACGAGTCTAAATCTTCCGTTTTCGTCGCGATAAAGCATGTAAATTGATTAGATTTACTCAATGAAATAGGAGGAGTTACTAATTCAGGTATGAGATTTATCAACTTATGTATTAACTCTACTTTACGTTTGTTTTTTAGTTTTGACTTTAAATATACTAATTCAATCCTAATAAATAGAGAGTAATACTGTAACTTTACACTCTTTGTCCTTGTGATAGCCAATTTTGAATCTAGAATCAGTTCGGCAGGATTTCGATCAATTGCATTTCTTAAACCTATATAAGAAGTTGTTAATCTAGGATTAATTTCAATGAAGTAAAATCTCGAATTCGTGCTCTTTATTAAGTCAATTCCAAAATATCCAGAAAACTGTGAGAAATCAATCTTATCCAAAATTTTGATCAATTCTAGAGATTCCTTTTGATGATTTTCTGTAGGCGTGATTCCACCAAGATATTCAGATTTGTAATTAGAACTCTTAATGTTAATATATTGAGAATTTATACTTAAAATATAAGGTCTTTCAGTTTCTAAATTCAAGGAATTAGTTGTATTTATTAATGAGATACTCAAATCTCTACCATCAATAAATTCTTGAAGAACATAATTTCTTCCTGCTTCAATTTTGTATTTGAAATGTTTAAAAAAATTTTCAATTTGTTTTTTTGTCTCAAAATAATAAATTGATTCAGCACCAACACCATCTTCAGGTTTAATTATAATTGGTTGTTCTAATTTATAGAATTTCTGAATTATAAATTCGATATCTAAATTATTCTTCTTTAAAGGTATTAGAAAAGTTTTAGGTGTTAGAATTTTATTCTTCAAAAAGAATTTATATGTGTTTATCTTAGAAGTGCCAATTTTAATCCCTTCTAAATTAGTACTAAGAACTATTTTGTTATAATTTTGAACAATCTTGGTTAATTTAAAGAGAATATTATTAGTCTCTGGAGCAATAATGAAAGCATATTCGCATTCTTTTACAAGAATTTTAAATTGTTCTAGATAATTGTCTTTTCTCTTTATTTTTATAAAATTATCAACTGTTAGAATTCTTGATAGATGATGAATTCGATAATCCAATAAAGTGTAGATTTCAAATCCTATTAATTTAAAGTCTTGAGTAATTGATCGCAACATTCCAAAACCTTCGCAAAAAAGTGAAATTGGTATATTAACTTTGTTAAAACCCCCACCTGAAACAAATTCAAAAATAAAAATTCGTTTTTTCATCATTAGAATTAAAAATCCGCATCAATATTATTGAAATAACCTTTTAAGTTTAATAAGCGTGAATGTTGAGCTTCCCTTAGATGGAAAACTACCTAAATATACTTTGCTTGCTCCTATCTTATTAAATGATTCAATTAATAATTTAAATACTTCAAAACTAGTGTTTGTAGAAAACCCAAAGGGTAAATTCAAATTAAAGTTAATAAAAACTTGATCTGCATCTTCAATGAATTTAAATATTCCTTCGACTATTTCAATTCCCTTTAAAACACTCTTTTTAATTGTATCACCTTTTATTATAACAACTTCATTCTTTCTTATACTAGTCTGATCTATCATAAAACTAATAGAGAAATTTCATTGACTAAATTTATAATATTTAATAAGGTAAGATTTAAATTTTAAGTTAAGTGATTAAGTAGATATTTGGTATGGTAACTAAAAGAAATAGAATCTCATTTCCAACTAAAATTTAGGAATTAATTTGCAAAATAAATACAAGAACTCTCCAAATTAAAAAAAAAAATCCTAATTTCATCATATTTTGATCATATAGAGATTACTCCAATATTAAATAGTTGAATTGTCATATTTAATTTTAGAGATATTATTTAAATCAAGAAATAATAGGTATAAGATCATGGTTATTAGAAAATTTCACAGAAACTCAAAAAAGAGAATCAAACTCTTAGGATTTTTATTACTTATTCTAATGGTTTCATTAATTTTTAACTCACATATATTTAATTTATTCGAATATGAAAATAACGTTAGGGAGGAGGATATCAATAATGATCGGAATAAAACCAACCCAATCCTATCTTCAAATCATCCTATCGGTGCAGATGATTTTAAATATTATAAAATAATAACAATTGACAATACGAAAGTCTCAGGTTTTGAAGATCTTATTGACTTTCCCCTATTAATCTCAATTTATGATTCAGATCTCCATGATCATACGCAATCTAGTGGTAATGACATTGCTTTTTCAAATGATTTTCAATGGTTAGATCATGAGATTGAACTATTTAATCAAACCTATAATGCAACTCATGCCCAATTAGTAGCTTGGGTCCGTATTCCTGTGCTTTCACCCTCTGAAGACACTATTATTCGAATGTATTTTGGAAATCCTTATAAAGACTCTCAAGAAAATCCTTCCATAGTGTGGAATGATGGTTATGCTGCAGTTTGGCATCTAAATGAAGTTGGAACTGGAGTTTTTGGTGAATTCAAAGATAGTACCTCTAATGATAATAATGGTAGAGGTGGAGGGGGTTTTCCTAGTTATGTTCCATCGAGGATTTCAGGAAATATCAGTTATGGTCAAGATTTTGACGGAATAGATGATTATATAAATGCTGGACATACTACAAGTTTAGGAATAACTGGAGATGCAATCACACTTGAAGCTTGGGTTTATTATGGGACATCTTCTTATGCTATGGGGATCCTAAGCAAGGACGGATATAATGGTGGTTATCGTTTTCTTGTCTCACCTGGAGGTAATATTATATTTCAGCTTACTGGCAACACCTATACTCTTTCGTCCTCCGGAAATATAAATTTAGGTTCTTGGCACCATATTGTAGCTAGGTATGATGGTTCCTCAATGAGTGTTTATATGGATGGGATAAAAGACAGTACTGAGGAAATTAGAACTGGTGGAATTGATCCAACTATCGATCCCGTATGGATTGGACATGGTGATAATGTAATTGGGGAAACTTGGAGTTATCCCTTTCATGGCAGAATTGATGAAATTCGCATTTCTAATGTAGCTAGATCATCTAATTGGATTAAAACAGAATATTACAATCAAAATGACCCAGATAGTTTTTATTCTCTAGGTAATGCAGAGAGTGTTTATGTTCCCTCAATCTTTGATTTCCAATATTTTAAGGAAATAACAATCGACCACACAAAAGTGTCTGGAACAAGCAATCTTATTAACTTTCCAATTCTTATATCTATTTTTGATTCAGATTTACATGATAATGTTCAACCAGATGGAGATGATATCGCTTTTAATAATGGAACCTCATGGTTATATCATCAAATAGAATTATTTAATCAAACTTATAATAGCACACATGCTCAGTTGATTGCATGGGTTCGTATACCACTTTTATCACCTTCAGCTGATACAGTTATTTATATGTATTACGGAAATTCTACAATGACTTCACGCCAAAATCCCAAAGGAGTATGGTTAGACTATAAATCAGTATGGCACTTTAATGAACCAAGTGGAACGGGTGACTATATTAAAGATTCAACTTCAAATAATTATGACGGAACTCCATTTGGTACTCAATTTTTCGCGACAGGTCTAATAGATGGGGCAAGATCTTTCTCAGGTGTTAGTGATAGTAGAATAATTATCAATCAAGGATCTCAAATTTTTAATGGAGATAATATATTCACATTTTCATTTTGGATTTACCCTAATTACGCGACTGATCAAGAGTGGTCTAATGCTGGAGAGCCCCGTGTATTCTATAAAGCATCTTCTATTAGTCTTGTGCGTATTTATCGTACTTATCATGGTCCTGGTTTGGGTTCTTTTCAACCAGATATAAGATTTTCGGGTTATGGCACAACCTATATGGAAAGACAAATTTCTCGTCAACGATGGAACTATATTACCTATAGCTATGATGGAACTTATCTGCGAAGCTATATTAATGGTACAAATCCATATTCAATAAATATAGGAGGATATCCTCTTGTTACAGATTCAAGTTCATTCTATCTTGGAGAGTATTCAGGTTGCTTTAAAGGATATCTTGATGAGTTCCGTGTGTCAAATACTGCTAAAAATCAAGGATGGGTTGCTACAGAATATAATAATCAACATGATCCAAACTCATTTTATTCAATTGGGAATAGTATTAAAGTTGATGAGAATGCCCCCTCAGATGCGAGTTATTTTAATAATCACAAAGTTATTACAATTGATAGTTCACTTGTTTTTGGGTCTGGGTATCATTCTAATTTTCCTTTGCTAATTTCGATTTATGATCAGGATTTACATAGTGATGTACAAGCAGATGGTGATGATATAGCTTTCGCCTTAGGATCTATTTGGTTAGATCACGAGATAGAAATATTTAATCAAAACCATAATGGAACCCATGCTCAGTTAGTTGCTTGGGTGCGAATTCCTGAGCTTTCAACTTCCCTAGATACCTATATTCGAATGTATTATGGGAATTCTACTATGAGTGCTCGTGAAAATCCTACAGGTGTGTGGGATGGGTATTATAAAGGTGTTTGGCATCTTGCAGAAGGTGCTGGGGTTACAGAAGATTCTACTTCTTACTATGAAAATGGGCTAG
>JAHQWY010000146.1 GCA_029856445.1 Promethearchaeia archaeon | reverse complement strand
TACTCATCGAAGATTTTGGAATGCTTATTTTCCTATTTGGCTTGCTAGGGCATTACCCATTCCATGGTCTGATATTTTTGTTTACCGTTTCTTTGGAGTTTCGATTGGTAAAAATGTTGTTGCGTATGAAGGGTATATTGATCCTGAATTGATAGAAATAGGGGATTTTACTATGACATCATTGAATATATGTATTTTTTCCCATCTAATATATCATGATCACATTATAATAAAGAAGATAAGAATTGGTGAAGCATGTGTTGTTGGTCCTCAAACAATTATCAGCCCTGGTACAGTAATGCGGGATGGAGCTGTTTTGGGAGCAAATAGTTATACTTGGATTGGACAAGAATTAGAGGGTAATTTGATTCATGTTGGAACTCCTGTAAGCACGTCATTCCCAGTTCAATCATTAGAAGAATCTCAAGAGAAAGTAGAAAGAATTAAAAAAAAGCATATTGAAAATGAGAAAGGAGATGTAAAATAAACATGTTTCAGCCAGCGAGTTTAAAAGGTGATTCTCCAACACCAATAGACGAGAGAATAAGGAACAAATATCTCATCATTTATTTAATAATAATTATCTTAAGCTTCGTCCCATGCTCTTTATTTGAATATATCTATGTTCAATTTTTATGGGATAAAGGATTATTTTTCCTCTTCTTTTTATTTCTTCCGTTCAATTTATTGTTTTTGATTTACATTCTCCAATTAAGTGCAATTTTGTTTTCTGTCCTGTTTTTAACTATTATAAAACTATTATTTCCCCCTATGGAGGGAATTTTTTCACGAGATATAAATGATAAAAATTATTTGTTTTGGAATTTAAGAAATGTTGCTAAAAAATGGCCCTTATTTATCTCTGCTTCAAATCCTTTTCCATGGTTGAAAAACCGTTTTATTCTTAGATTTTTTGGAGTAAAGATTGGCAAGAAAGGAATATGTGATTCTTGTTGGATCTCTTCTGAATTTGTAAATATTGGTCGTAATGTTATTATTGGAATGGGAAGCACACTTCTGAGTTTTGGAATTGAACAAGATAAATTTATATTAAAAAAGATCCAAGTTGAGGATAATGTATTAATTGGAGCTAAATGTGTATTATTACCTGGAACAATAATGAAAAATGATTCAAAATTATCAGCTCATTCATATACAAATTTTAATGATATATTAAAGGAGAATTCAATCTATTCAGGTCATCCTGCAAAATTAAAAGAAGTATAAAGAGATATGATAACTGAAAAAAGTAATAGATTAGAAATTAAGCAAAAAATTGAAACAAAAAAACGGATTGTTATTATTTCTGATACTCATATTAGTAGGTCAGGAGGTCCTTTTAATCTACATACATATAATTTAGGCATAAAGCAAATTAATAAGATAGAGGATGTCGATTTATTTCTACATTTAGGAGATATTACTCAAAATGGTACTTTATTAGAATATGAATTTGCACTTGAACAATTTAAGAAATTTGATCCTGTATCGAAATGTCCATTAATGATACTTATTGGGAATCATGATGCATTGAATGTAGGATACCTTTTATTTGAAGAGATGATTGGTAGAAGAGACTATCAATATGAAGATGAAGAATTATATGTTATCGGAATTGATAGTACTAAACCCGATCTCCCAGGGGGAATTATTCATCATGATATTATTGAATTAGTCCGAAAGGAGTTAATTAGAAAAGAAAGAGAAAATAAATTCAAAATTGTTTGTTTTCATCATCAGCTCATTCCGATCCCAAATACAGGTAAGGAAAGGTCTGCTATAGACGATTCAGGTGATATGCTTGAAATGCTCCTCGAAACAAAAGCAGATTTAGTTTTAAATGGACATCGACACACGTGGAATTTATATACTTTAAGTAGTAGCGAAAAAGATCTATATATTTTTAATGCGGGTACGTTTTGTTGTAATAAAACAAGATATCGCGATTTATTCACCTATGCCATCATCGACATTGAGGGAAATAACCTTATATTTAAAATAATACCGATTTTAGATTCTAACTCGATGCATGAAATTCATAGAGAGATTAACTATTATCTTCCGTTAAAAATAAAAAAGGATCAAAAACCTTTATGTAGATTTATCCAAATGTCTCAATCTTTAATCAACGAAGAATCGGAAAATAGAGTGACTAACTTTGATAAAGCAATTGAACGCATAAATAAAATAGGGGATATAGATTTAGTTATTCATACTGGAAATGTAACTCTAAATAGTTATAAGGAGGAATTTAAAATAGCTAAAGAAAAAATAGATAATTTAAATTACCCATATCTCGTAGTACCGGGATACACAGATTCTAAACCTCCTGCTTGGAAATATTGGAAACAAAATTTCGGTGAATTTGATCCATTGTTTGAGAATGATAAGATATATTTTCAAGGATTAAATTCTACAACTAGAGATTCTACTGAAGGATTTATCGGAAGACATAGGATGAATCAGTTCATTGAAAAAGTCTTATCTTATACTCATCAGAAGATATTTGGTGTTTGTTGTTTTCATAGTTTAATTCCTACACCTTTAAGTGTCTGGAGAACAGAACTAATCGACTCTGGAGATATACTTTCTCAGTTTTCTCGTTCTCAAATTGATCTTTGTTTAAATAGTACACCTAGCATCGCATTCAATGTTAAAATTGATAACACTATATTTTCTAATGGGGGAAGTCTAAACTCTAAAAGATTCAATGAGGGTTTTATTGAAATCGAGATCTATAAAAAAGGATATCTTGTACTAAAAGAGCATAATTTGAATACAGGGGAAATTAAGACTGTTGGGACTTACAATATTACCATTTTCATCTGATCAATATTATTCTATCTTTTCTTTTTTTTATTAAAAATAAACTTAAAAAGAATACTTTTTTTTTATATGATTAACTTAATCGCGGTAAATGAGGAATATTGATGGTTAAAGTAAAATTACACTTACTAAACATTTTCCAGCTAAAACTCAACCAGAAATTCATTGAATACGAAGGTAACAACATTGGAGATATAATATTTCAATTCTTAAGAGAACATAAAGAGAAACTTGGGGATGATTTATTAGATAAGAGTAGAACTAAGCTTAATCCTCAAATTTTAATTCTATTGAATGGAAGAAATATAAAATACTTAAAAGACTATGAAACAAAACTCAATGAAAATGATGAACTTTATCTATCTTTTGCTCTAGCAGGCGGATAGATAGCCTTATCATTTAAAGTTAAATCAATATATTGTTATTTCAAACGTTAACCTTAAATATAAAAATAATCATATTTTTTATACTAAAAGCTATAATTTATTAATTGTATTGAATTTTGAATAAATTAGTAAGAACTTATTAGAAATACAACATGGTGGGTTTGGATCAAGAAGATAGGTTTTCTAGGATTAGATAACGCCGGTAAGACCAGCATTATAACAGCAATTACGAGACGATTTGGTTTTGAGGAAGAAGTTGCTAAATTGATGCCTACAAGAAGAATTGCTCGGGATACTTTTAGATTTTTAGGATTAGAATTCTCAAGGTTTGATTTTGGTGGGCAGCGAATATATAGGGAAGACTATTTAAAACATCCAGAGAAGTTCTTAAGTGGTATAGATTTGATTTTTTATGTTATAGATGCCCAAGATTTTGATAGATATATTGAATCAATAGATTATTTGGAAGAAGTATTACTATTTTTCAAAGAATACCAAGAGGATGTAATTGTGGCTATCCTCTTTCATAAGTTTGATCCTCAACTTGTTGATAATGTAGAGATAAACAAAAGGATCCTGACTTTAAAACAAGCCTTAACAAGATATTCGAATGATTTCGATATTTTTTTCTTTGAAACTACCATATTCGATATCAAATCTGTCATGGATGCTTTTTCAAGCGGATTATCAATGCTTTTCGAGAAAATGGAAATGGTTTCTAATTTGTTTGCTGAAATTAGTAAAAGTTATAATGCAGTTCTGATATCATTATTCGACCAAAAAGGTATAACTTTAGGGGAATTCTATCGCCCCCATCTACAATTGAGACAAAAAATTAAGATTTATGAAATATACTTAAAATTACAAAAGCGAATTGTTTCTGAAAACAGAACTTTGTTCGAATTTTCTGATAAATTTGATAATGGAGAAAGGTTTTCAGGCGTTATAGAGGTTCTTAAGTTTGGCAATTTAGATTTCTATTTGTTGTTTATAGTGGAAGAAGATCAAAAAGATTTGGAGAAAACCATAACACTTTTAGATAAAATTGAATCAGCTAAACCTCAAATGGAGAATTTGATTTTACAAATTATCCAATAAATCTTGGAAATTAAAAAAGCGCAGATGGAGGGACTCGAACCCCCGAGCGCTTACGCGCACCGGCTCTTTAGGTTATCGAAAAAAAACTCTCGAAGCCGGCGTCTTACCAACTAGGCTACATCTGCTATTTTAGTTTTAATTTAGAGCTTTAATACTGTTTTCTTATGCAACTTAAACGATCTCAAATATAAAATACTTTCTCTTTACATAAAAGAAAAGCAATAAACAATTGATCCCTATTTATGATTATTAAAGAGGATTAGGAATTAGGAACGTAGATTTTTAATTTTAAGCTGGGATCTAGTAATCGTATTAATCCTTCTTCTTCATATTGCTTTAAGAGTGTTTTTGCTGTTGAAACTCTGATATCAAACTTAAGAGCTATATCTGTTGCTAAAATTGTTTTTTTTTTCGAAATTGAATCTCTAATGTCGTTTTCAAGATTTTTAGGTATAAAAGCGTCTCTTTCAACAACGTTTATTTGTTTAGTTCTACCATATTTTCTTCTAAGATTTAACGTGGCTTTTCGAACTAAAAGTCTTTCTTCTTTCTCTGACATAATTAGCTTTATTTTGGTGAATAAAAGAGTTACTAATTTAAAATAGAATGAAATTATAAATATTTGAAATTAAATAAAATTTTTGGTTTATTATTTAAAACTTAATAGGTTTTGCCTATTTTATTAATTAAATTAACTCATTTCATTATACTTAATTTGAACACTAATTATAGTTTTAATGTAAAGAAGAAGAGACCAGAAGAAGAATATGAAAAAGTTTCAGATTACTTTAAAGGTGACGTCTTAAATCATTATGCTACCTCAAAAAATATGATAAGAATACAACAAAAAATTACTGATAGAACCTTAGAATTATTAAACCTTAAAAGTAGAAGTGTTCTAATACTAGATGCCGGTTGTGGGCCTGGATTCGCTGGGATATATCTAAAAAAGATGGGATATAATATAGTAGCACTTGATTTAATAGCAGAATTCCTATATTTTTATGAAATTAATGATATAAATCCTATTAATTCGGATATGTGTTTTTCTCCTTTTAAACCGAATATTTTTGATGCTATAATATCTATTTCGGCATTACAATGGATTTATAGAGATATAAATAATAAAGTAATGCATTTTATGTTAGTAAATCTATTTAAATCCTTCTTTAGGATTCTAAAACCCAATTGTAAAGTGGTAATACAATTTTATCCAAAAAATAAAGAAATTATGGAACAAATTGGTAAAATAGTTGTAGAACATACAGATTTTAAAGGTCAATTCATAATAGATAACCCAACTAATCATAAAAAAAGAAAGATCTTTCTTTTGCTGAACAAGGAACCGTAATTTAAAGATATTTTCATTGAATATCTAATTAATCTGGATTTGTTCCTATCACTAAATTTTATCTTTATGCATAATATTTTATTTAACTTCTTTTATAATAATTTTAAAAAATTATTAACAAATATTTTAAAATTTTAATTTGGATAGATGATTTTATGAAAATACGAAATATATATGAAAAACAATTAAAAAAAGTGTCATTACTCTTAATATTAGTAGTAGTGATCCTTTTTCCAGCATATTTGATTAATTTTTCTAATCTTACAGCGATTTCAAAGGATATTAGTGAAGAAACATCCATAGACTATGAAATTGATAATCTGGATGGTTTAAAATCAAGTGCTTTAGGCAATGCTTCATGGTGGGATACTTCTTTTGGGTATCGAAAATTACTAAAAATTACAAATCCATATAACATCAACTTTACTGATTATGGGATTTCCGTAAGTTTTAATTATATGGAATTAGCAGGGAAAATCCAATCTAGTTTAGATGACATAAGAATAGTAGAAAATGGAATCGAGCGTAAATATTATGTAGAAAAAGATTATCCTTCGATAGGTTTTGCGACAGTATATTTTGATACTAATGTCTCGCAGAGTTCTACTGAATATGATACTTACATGTATTTTAATAAAACAGTAGGAAACAATGAAGCATCTGGAGTCTTAGATAGTTTTGGTTGGGTTAAAAACGGTGATTTTGAATTAGATAATAGTACTGCTCAGTATTTTGAACCTTATGGATGGACCTTCTCTCATGATCAAGTTGACCAACTTAAGGATGTTAGTAATATTAGAGAAGCTGCAAACCATTCTGAGACGAGTTACGCATTTTTTGAAAATAATCTTGTCTCGATAGATGATCTTACTCCATCGGCTGAGAGAGTAGAATCAGGATACTATTCCTATAAATGGGGTGCTCAAGGAAATTTGCTCCCTCAGGTATCATGTCAAGATTATGTAGGAACATTTTATTCTTATCCCTTTAAAGTCCCTATAATAGAAGGAGGCAAAATAGGTTTAAATGTCTATCGAAACGTGAGAACTTATATGTTTGAAGACCCTAATCCATCTCTTCCAACAATTTCCGAAGATGGATATTTTCTAAGGATTTGTAACGGATCAGCTTCAAAATATACTGCAGATGTTGATTTACATGAAAATATAGGAACTGGATATGATAGTTGGGTGGAAATGTATGGGGGTTATGCTTATGTTTCACCAAACCAAAAAATATTACGATATCATGATGAATTAAAAGAACATTTTGAGATTGATCCAAGTTTAGATACTAGATCAGGAACAATTGATGATGGAGACTTAACTGGTTCTATAGAAATTGATCTAAGCGAATTTATGGGTGAAGAAATATTTATAGAATTTGGTACTTGGGGTCCAGAGGATGGAGATACCCTGATTGTAAAATCAGGATTCTTTCAAGTTGATGATATAAGGTTTAATTATACGATTTCTGCAGAAATGCAAGAATTGCAGGCTCAAGTATCAACTGTTGAAGTGATTGTTAAGGATGTTGATGGGAGAATTGTCCCTACAGCAGAAGTAATGATTGTTGATGATACTATTATAGTAGCAAGTGGAACAACTTTAAAAGGGCGAATTACTTTCGAGGATATTCCTAATGGATATTATAATATTACTGCTAATTATACACTAGGATCCTTAGAAGAAGAGGTTTTTAATAGCGGTATTTCTGGAGAAGGTCCATACTATTTCAACGGAATTTCCTATTCTCAAGATATTACTCTTGATATTTGGACAATAGATTTTGAAATAGTAGATTGGGATGGGATACCTTTAAAGTATGGTTATATTGAAGTAAATGAAAGTCTAGGCGGCTCTTTATTAGACACTTTAATTCTTGATAGCAATGGGAAAGCAACTTTTCGTTGGCGAAATCAATCTAGTTATTATTATAAAGTTTATTATAATAATGTTGACTATGGTAGTTTTAGCCCAACACCATTAAATGAGAGCTATATATTTAGAAATCAATATACGTTGGATAATGTAAAGTTTCAGGAGCATTATATTTATTTAAATGAATCTAGTACAGGTAGTTTTTCAATCAGTGAAAGAATTTATACGAATGGTTCTAAGACTGAACTAAGCAATAAGAAAATAATAAAAGCCAATATTGCCCTTACAGATATGCAAAATTATCTCGAGGAAATTTCAGTTTATTATATTGATAAGTCTGATTCAACAGTAGGAAACTTGCTTTATAACAAAGTTTATAG
Organism: Promethearchaeia archaeon; assembly: GCA_029856445.1. Taxonomy (GTDB): domain Archaea; phylum Asgardarchaeota; class Lokiarchaeia; order Sigyniarchaeales; family SOKP01; genus Loki-b32. Next base: position 954 of record JAHQWY010000146.1, on the reverse strand, counting down.
TACAACTAATATTACAAATGAGTTTATCGAGCTTGATATCGCCGAAATCAATAATGAAAACCTAAGAAATGATAACTATGAAGTATATGGATTATTAATTGAAGTTAATGGATTCAATAGTACACAAACCAATGGTAGAATTAAGGTAGATTTAACTGAATCATGTAATATTTATAACAGAACAGCGTTAGCACGTTTAAACATCCGAGTAATAGAAAATTTCGGATCAGCAGAATCCCCAGAAGGTGATCCACGGAGTGCAACAATCAGAGTAGTTGATGATTTAACAGGACAACCTCTAATTAATTTGTCCTCATTTAGTAGCAGAGATGGTTATGCTTATGGACCAAAAAATGGTTTTGAAACACCATTTTGGTTTTTAATCGGTCGGAAATATAATTTTACTATTGATGTTGCCAACATAACTGGTGCTCCTTTTAACATAACTTATGTCGAACCAACGCAATGGACTCCAGGAATAGCTAAGATCAATGAATATAATTATACCCTTAATGGAAATTCTTCAATTACTTTTAACCTTAGATTAGAAGGAACAGGAGTAAATATTACTAATTATGATACCTCATTTAATGCTTCTTTTGGAACAACTGATGTATTTTGGGGGGATGACTTAAATTTCTGGGCAGAATTTACATCTACTTCAGATAACTGGCAAACTTGGGATTTTGTTCCTGAACCTCCAGCAACCTGCTATTTGACTATAAAGAAAGCCGGTTCAGAAGATATATTAATTTCAGAGAAAATGACATATATTAATAATGGTAATTTTTCTATTACATTTAATTCAAATCAACTCTCTGCTGGAACTAATAAAGAATATTATGACGTTTCTATAGACGGATATCATCCGACATATGATGATCCTACTCCTGTAACATATTTAGTAAAAGTAAAGGCACTACCAACTACAATTAGCGCATATGATTATGATAC
>JAHQWY010000145.1 GCA_029856445.1 Promethearchaeia archaeon | reverse complement strand
AGAAGACATGTTGGATTATCTTACTACATTAGAGGATAATCTTACAATACGAGTTTTAATTCTCACAGGAGAAGGAAGAGGTTTTTCATCCGGGCTCGATTTAAAGGAAAGTCAGCTTTTTTATAACAAAAAAGTACCAGAAGATTATGAAAAACATAAGTATCTGATAACAAAAGATTTAGTGAAAAGGTCCTTTTATGCCCAAAAAAGACTTTCTAAAGTAATGCTTAAGTTAAGAAGGATTCCTCAGCCTGTTATAGCAGCGGTTAACGGTCCTGCTTATGGAGGGGGTTTAGGTTTGGCAATTGCTGCTGATATCAGGATTGCGAGTGAAAATGCGATATTTTGCAATGCTTTCATTAAAATTGGAGTATCTGGAGCGGATATGGCTAGCTCCTATTGGCTACCTCGCTTAATTGGTTTTTCAAGAGCAGCAGAATTTATGTATACAGGAAGGGACATGGATGCAAGAGAAGCCGAAAAATATGGGTTGGTTTCCAGAGTGGTGCCTGATAATGAATTAATGAACGAGGTAATGAAAACAGCAGAAATGATTTTGAAAAAGAGCCCTTTAGGAGTAAAACTTACTAAGGAAGCATTAAATATAAACATTGATGCCCCATCATTGGAAGCAGCTATAGAACTTGAAAATAGAACACAAGTGATTTGTATAAATACCAAAGATGCTCCAGAAGGCGCTTTTTCATTACTAGCTAAGAAGGAACCTAAGTATGACAAATGGTAATTCTAAATTAAAATATTATTCCATCAGTTCTTCCCTCTAGTGGCTCTGAATGAAGTATAATTGTATCCAAATTATCAATCCCTAACCCTTCTTTTATCTTAACTTCTAATTCAGATATATAATTATGAGTTTGTGAAATATTCAATGAGCCATCAAAAAATATATGAATTTCTAAAATACAACCGTCAAAAGTAGCCCAAAATTCCAACCCATGATAACCTTTAACTTGAGGATGTCGTTTTAAAACACCTTCAACCACTTCATTAATTTGTGCCAACATTTCTGGCCCAACATCCTCACATTTAATTTGATCAGGAGATAAATCTTCACTTACAGATTGGCTTTCAATATGGGTTATAACTCGAGATAAATAGGGTGCTTGTATTTTTATTTCTTTTTCAAATTTAGTACTAATTTTATGTGCTTCGGAAAGTGAAAGGGCTTCGTCAACAACAATAATTAGTGAAATGAAGTTTTCGTTCTCAATACTAAAAAGATTTAGATCTTTAAAGCTTATTATATCATGGTATTCTGATTTCATAGAATAAATAAGATTAATCAATCCTTCTCCTATTGATTTTTCACTAGCTAATGGATTCATTTCTACAATACATTCTACATTATAAAGCGGAAATACTTTTTTACTCATATTTCTAATTGAGGTTGTTATTTCATTTGCATGAATTATTGAAATATGGTCTTCTACTGATAAATGAACTTCTAAAAATAATGTTTTACCACTCACACGCATTTTAACATCATGAACTCCTAACACATGTTCAAGTGCAAATATTTCTTGTCTTAACTCTTCAACTATAATAGAGCTAAAAGGATTTGTATCTACGAGCTCTTTTACCCCCCCTTTAGTTAATTTAAATGCACCAATAATAATCCAAACAGAAAGTATAATACTAAGGATAGGATCGAGAATAATTATATCGAAAGAAGCAAAAATAAAACTTAATAAGACGATAATAGCTCGCATGGAATCTTGAAATAAATTGAGACCTTGAATTTCCATTGTAAGACTTTTCTGTTGTTTTCCCTTCGATATTAATATTCTTGAAAAAATTAGGTTTACTATAAATGAAATTATTAGTATAATTAAACCAAATTCGGGATTTGAGACTTCAAATCTACGTGCTATAATTACTTGAATAGCATTATAAATCAGAAGAACATATATATTCATCAATATTACTCCTTGAATCAATCCAGAAATCGAATCTATTTTACTATGACCATACATGTGTTCGTAATCTGCTGGTTTCTGGCTACTATGTAATGAATATAAAGTAATGGAAACAAACAAAATATCTGTAAAAGTATCCGCAGTTTCAGATAAAAAACTTAAACTCCCTGTGATAAGTACTCCAAATAACTTTATCGATGATTGGAATAAGATTATAATAAGAGATAAGATTCCAAATTTGAATTTAATATCCATTTTTTAATCGTTTGAATAAAAATAAAACCATTAAAGATGTAATAGATGAATATTAAGATAAATATTATGAAATTATGATTATATCTCTTTACCACTTCCCCATAAAAAAAAATTATTAGAAGTCTTTCAGACATTTATGTAAATCTTTTCCCAATTCTGAAAAAATGGACTACTAAAATAATAAGTTAAGAGTAACTTTTTAAAATATCAAGAAGAAATGAATGAAATTTGATGAAATAATGAAAAATAACGATACTAAATTTCTAAATCGGACTCTAAAGAGAGTAGATTCTAAATTGGCTAGAATTTTTATGCCCTGGATACTAAAACATCCAAAAAGCATGTATGCCATGATACGTTTAGCAAGAACTTATAAAAAAAGTCGTAGAATAAGAGCAGAAGAATTCTTAAAGGGAAGAAAAGTTCCTCCCTTTTTAATATTAAGTATAACTTCAAACTGCAATCTTAAATGTACCGGATGTTATGCTACAGCAACCAGAACACTATGTAATAACAAATCGAATAATTCCCTTAATTTAGAACAATGGATAGAAATAATAAGAGAAGCATCTGAATTAGGGGTGTTTGGTTTTATAATTGCAGGTGGAGAACCTTTTTTAATGCCGAATCTATTAAAAATCAGCAAGGAATTCAAAGATAGACTTTTTTTAATATTTACAAATGGAACAATCTTGGACGAGGAAGATTATCAAAAGTTAAAACGTCAAAGAAATACGACAATTATCGTAAGTATTGAAGGAGATCAGCAATTAACTGATTTAAGAAGAGGTGACGGTGTTTATGAAAAAGTGTTAAACACTATTGATACCTTAGACGAAATTGGAGTAATAAGTGGAATTTCAGTTACAATTAATCGTAATAATTTTAAATTTTGGATGGACTCAGAACACATTGACGAATTAATATCAAAAGGAATTCGTTTAGCATTCCTACTTGAATATATTCCTGTTGATAATGAAAATGAATTGATGCTTACGCAAGAAGAGAGTATCGAGTTTAGGGAAAAGGTTTTGAATTATCGGGAAACTAAACAAATTTTCTTAATCCACTCTCCTGGTGATGAAGAATATATGGGTGGATGTGTGTCTGCTGGTAGAGGATTTGCTCATGTAACACCCTCAGGTGATTTAACTCCCTGTCCAGTTTCTAATATTGCGACCCATAATCTAACGAAATCTTCTTTAAAGGATGGTCTTGACAGCGAATTATTTAAAGTTATTAGAGAAAACGAACATTTACTAGAAACTAATGGCTCCCCTTGTGCTTTGTTTTCACACCCAGAGGAATTAAATCTTTTAGCAGAAAAAGTAAAAGCTTATAAAACTAGTTAAAAAAGTTATTATTATTGTTTTTAATTACTCTAATAATTCTCCCTTAGCTACAATAAAAGCTTTCCCTCCAACAGAAACACTAATCTGATCTTCTTTTTCTTCTGATCTTAAAAATAACAAACTAGGTCTCCCAATTTCATATCCCTGTTCTACTCTAATATCCACACTACTTTTACCAAAATATTGATGATGTGCTAGGTATGCTGCTAAACATCCATTACCTGAACCAGTCGCGGGGTCCTCAAATCCAGGAACTTCAGTAAAAACACGAGCGCTTAAGTGATTTCCTTTTTTACGGGTTTCAGGACAAAATATCAGAACAGATTTAGCATTAGTATTATCTACTAAATCAAAAAACTTCTCTCGTTCCACTCTGGCCCTCTTTAAGGCATCTAGAGTCTTTAATGGTACTATTATAAAAGGTAATCCTGTAGACACCTCTTGTATAGGGAACCGAATGTCAATATCTTCTTCACTTATAAATAATGTATCTGCAATAAGTTCTGTATCAAAAAATTTTCCAAAAGCAGGGATGTTTTGTTCCATCCAAATCTCCTCAGTTTTACCAGATTTATATTTAAATAATACAGGAATTTGACCTATTTTCAGATTTAATAGAAGTGTTTTAATATTCGATTTTATTATTTCTCTTTGAATTACATAAGCAGTCCCTAGAGTTGGATGTCCAGCAAAGGGTAGCTCCATATCGGGTGTGAAAATACGAACATCATGGTTTTCAACTGAAGTAATAAATGTCGTCTCAGAATAATTCATTTCTTTCGCAATTTTTTGCATTTCAGAATCAGTAATGTCCTTTTCACAGATAAAGACAGCAAGTTGATTTCCTTCGAATTTTCTTTCAGCAAAAACATCTACAATATAAAATTTACATTTAGGCATTTTCTACTCCTCTTAATTGTCAGCGCTTAAGGTATAAAATTAATAGTAGTAATATTAAAATAAATGTTTTTGGTTTTTTATGATTTAGGACATAATCATTTAGCAAGTTTAATTCCAAATTCTTTACATTTAGGTAAATCTTCTTCTGCAATGTCTAATAGCAAATCTCACTCCCAAATTCTAAACATTCCATGTCCCCGTCTTTCGGAAGGTCTCTTGGTAAAACCAAATTTTTCATAGAATGGTTCTTTACCTTTCGATGCCATTAATCCAACTGTAATTAGGGGAGATATATTGTTGTCTAAAAAATTTATTATCTTTTTCATCATTAATGTACCAATCCCCATTTTTTGATATTGAGGTAAAACGATAACGTCTTGAATGTAGAAATACAAACCAGAATCTCCGATAACTCTAGCCATTCCGATTATTTCATTATTTAGTTCTGCACAGACACAATAAAGAGATCCTTTTAATCCTCTCTTACATGCCTCCTCATCGACAACTCTCCAATTGATTGCTCTTCTTAAGGTAAGATATTCTTGTACACTTGGTATTCTTTCAACCAGTAAAATATTTTTCATATGAGTTCCTTTTATTTAGTGCTAGAACTTATTTAAGATATTCTAGAAGAAAAACTGAAAAAGTTCGTGAAACACCTCTTTCACGATTTTTCATATATATATCAATAATACCATAATTAATACTTAAAATTATAATTATGCTAGAAGTATATTAATTAGAAACTACAAAGTGGAAATTAAAAGAAAATGCGCCCTCCGGGAATTGAACCCGGGTCGCTAGGTGTTTGCATCTTAAGGGGTCATTAAAGATATGGCAACCTAGCATACTGACCACTATACTAAGAGCGCTAGAATTGATAATGATAATAATTTAAAAAATTAAAATTTAATGATTTAGAACTAGAATTAAAAACTTAAACGATTTCAGAGATAACCTGTTTAATAGTATTATTATTTATGAAATCTTCTAATTCTTGTGGACTATTTGGTAATCCCTCACGAACTCCAACTTCTTTACATTCCAAGAAACTCATTGCTGTCGCCATTTTTGACGTTTTTTCAAGGGTATAATTGTTTAAACTAGATATTAAGATTCCAGTTAAGAATGCATCACCAGCTCCAGTCGTATCTTCAACTTTTCCAACACTATAAACACCACTATTTATCATAATTTTACCATCTGAAATGATTGAGCCATTAGGACCATCAGTTATGGAAATCAGTCTTATTCCTTGGTCTAAGAAATTTTTTATCATTAATGACTTTTTAGCTTCACCTGTAAATTCTTGAGCTTCTTCTAGATTCATAGATACTACATCAGAATTGGATATAAGAATTTTTGCCCACTCTGGTGCGTTCTTAATAATTGACATGCTAGGAGCAGCGAAAACCATTCCCCCTTTGTTTTTTGTCAATGTTATTGCTTTTTCTATTGCTCTACAGCTCTCATCGGTTGTCAAGGATGTCCAAGCAAACGCTTTGACATTATTAAAAAATTCCTCCTTAACATCAGAAGACCTTAACAAGTTATTTGCTCCTTTATATGCCAAGATGCTACGATCTTTACCCCATTGAGTTCTTAATATTATTGATAATGCTGTACAATCTTTATCCGTCTGAATAACTTGAGATAAATCAACTCCGCGTTTCTTTAGATCAGTCAAACAAATTTCTGCTGAAAAATCATTACCCATTACACCAATATAAGCACTTTTCAATCCTAACATAGAACAATTTGCTGCAATATTAGCCCCAGATCCTCCCGGTACAAATCTTACACTTTTTACATTCAATTTACGAGAATATTCAATAGCAGTATATTTTTTTATGATATCTTTATCAAATAATTCAAATCGTAATATATCATCAATCTGGATTAATATATCTAAGGTATTGCTACCAATCGTAATTACTTCTGGAAAATCCATTAATTTCACTTAAAAAATATTTGTTTTTGAATTAAAGAATATTGTTAAAATAGAAAGAAGTCTTTTAATAATTTTGCTAAGTGGTGATATAAAGAATTAATTCCTAAATTATTCATCAGATTTTAAACGGTTTAATTCTTTTTCTAACTCGGCTATTTTCTCATCAGATGCTGCACTTGGTAAAGCGGCACCCATCTCTACTTGGATCTCTGCGTCTATCTCACCCAATACTTCATTAACATCTGAATCAGTAACAGCAGTATCGATGGAAATGTTATCCATACCCTCTGTAGCAATATCGGCAGTAACGGCAAATTCTTCCATATCAATATCAATCTGACTCATTAATTCTGTGATTTGAGGGACTGATAGTTGACTTTTTAAAGTAGCAAGAGATTGAGCAATACCAGTCATGATTTCAGACACATCTTTCACAGCATTTGCTTGTTCTAGTTTAAACAATAAACCTTCCAAATTAGTTCGGAACATGTCAACAGCTCTTCCCTGCTTTTTTACTTGAAGATAATTTCTTGCATGAAACTTGGATCCCTCCATATCACCTTGTTTTCGCAGATTTACAGCTTTATCTCTAGCTAATTTTGCACTCATCTCTAATTTTTTAGATTGTCTCATTAATCTCTTATTAAATACCTTCAATTTAACTGCGGCAGAGCGAACATTATCTTTACTCTTTTTACCACCAGAAAGCCATTTTGAAATATCTTTTAGAAAACCTATGATTATACACCAGTTTGCATTAAATATTATATATGATATAAAAAAATACGGTATTATATAATTATTTGTAGACCAATATTTATTTACTTTAGCTTAAAGGGTAAATTTGATATATCCTAATAAAACTATTTATTATACAGATTGTTAAATTACATTAGCTATAAATATTAAGAATTTTGTAATATATTTAATATGTCATCAGTAGATTCCAAACTTTATCAATATGCTGTGAAAACAGCAAAGGAAGCAGTAGCATTAGATAATCAAGGAAAAAAAAGACAGGCTATAAACAAATATCAACGTGCAGCAGAAATTTTGATGCAATTCATGAAATATAATAAGAATCCACAAATGAGAATGCTATGTCAGAAGAATATTGAAGAATATGTTGAAAGAGCTAAAATTTTGAAATCGCATCTTGGTGGTGTAAGTCCTAGAAAAATACAACAAGTTGAAAGACCAAGTGTTAGTGGTGTGGATGATTCTGAAGCTAGTGCAGTTTCTTCAGAAGAACAAGAACTAATAGATATGATCTCAAGTACAATAGTTACTGAATCACCTAAAGTAAATTGGGATGATATCGCAGGGCTGGAAAACGTTAAACAGGCTGTGAGAGAAGCAATTGTTCTTCCCATAGCTAAACCCGAATTATTTAAAGGTGCGAGAAGACCTTGGTCTGGAATATTACTTTTTGGTCCACCGGGTTGTGGTAAAACTTTATTAGCTAAAGCCGCAGCCACAGAATGCAAAGCTACATTTTTTAGTGCGTCTTCAGCTGATTTATTAAGCAAATGGTTAGGTGAAAGTGAAAAATTAATTAGTTCCTTATTTAAAGTTGCGAGATTAAAAGCACCAAGTCTTATTTTTATGGATGAAATAGATTCTGTAGCTACAAAACGAGGTGAAGGATCTGAAAGTGGTGGAGAAAGAAGAGTTAAAACACAACTTTTAAGCGAGATACAAGGATTAAAATCTACTTATGATAAGCCTTTATTAGTTTTGGGCGCAACTAATCGTCCATGGGATATTGATAATGCAATGTTGAGCAGATTTGAAAAGAGAGTTCATGTTCCTCTCCCAGACATGAAAGCAAGGGCAGGAATTTTCAAAATCCATACCGAAGGAGTAAACACAGAATTGACGGATGAGGATTATGTAGAATTAGCCGTGAGAACTGAAGGGTATTCTGGACGAGACATCGCAAATGTTTGTCGAGAAGTAATAATGTTGCCTATTCGTGAACTAGATATGAGCGGACTTTTGGAGAGTTCTGACGAAGAAGTAAATGTTAGAGATATTTCATTAAAGGATTTTAAAAAAACATTAAAAAAAGTAAAACCAATGACTAACCAAGCATTGATAAAACAATACAATGATTGGGCAGAAGAATTCGGAGAAGTATAAAAATTAGGAATGATTAAAATGGAAAGACAAAGAGAGAAACCAAGTGAAATTCTTAAGGAAACTAAAGAAAAAGCAGAAAAAGAATTAGAAGAATTACGGAAGGAACTTGCTCGATTAAGAGCACTAAAAAAAGAGAAAGAAGATTTAGAGAAAGTAGCAGTAGAAAAACGCATCATTAATGAAGAAGATTTCAAAATTGCTGACTTGAAATCGATTGAAGAACAATTCGACAAACTCGAAAATATCTTAAGTTCCCAAGCTGGAGAACTTGATAATAAGATTTACAAACAACATGCTGATCAAATAGAAGCAGAACTTGCAGAACTTGAGGAAGAAATAAT
>JAHQWY010000007.1 GCA_029856445.1 Promethearchaeia archaeon | reverse complement strand
AGGAAAGGATTCATTTGCAAATCCCACTTGTGCTGCCTTTTTTCCACTCATAGCTGCCCCAGTTAGCATAAATTGCATAGCTGCTCTCATTCCCATAACCCAGACAGGGAATTGTAAATCTGGAGCCGTCATTGATCGAACCGCAGGGTAGCCAATTTGAGCATCATCTGCCACATACACTAAATCACATGCAGATGCTAATTCTGTCCCTCCTGCTAAACAATAACCATGAACTTGTGCTATGATTGGTTTAGCCATATCCCACATTTTAAACCACCCTTCAGTAACATGGCGAGGCCATCCATCCTCGGCATCAGGAGATGTAAACCAAGGTCGATCTTTTCTAAGATCACTGCCAAGATCATAACCTGCTGAGAAACATGTACCAGCACCTCTAATAATAGTTACTCTGATTTCATCATTTCGATCAGCTTTTTCAAGAGCATTCATGAGTTCTCCTCTCAAAGGATTGCTCAAAGCATTACGCTTTTCAGGCCTATTTAGAGTTATACGGTTAATATATCTATCAGGTTGATCTACAATAATATACTTATAATTTTCCATAACTTATTCCTCTTTTGTTGATAATTATATTAGTGAATAAGAAAAGCTGAAGATTGTTAAAAAAATTTTTATTTTAGAATTGAGGAAATGATTAATTTCTTTACATGTTAAGAATAAAATTATTAAAGCAATTAAGGAAGATAGCTTCAAATTGCAGTTCTTTTAAAAAAATTGTATAATATTTAATAGAGTGGCGATTTAATATTTTATAACTTAAATGTTAAATCACTACAAGAAATTATCAAGAGTGTATAAATAATGCCATGGGAAAATGTAAAGGATATCCTAAGACCTGAAAAAGGTCTTGTTCATATGGGTGTAATGAGAGTTGATACATCCAAATGTGATAAATGTGGATTATGCATGCAAAACTGTCCATTCCGTTGTTGGACTAAAGATGAAGAAGGTTATCCTATATTAAAAGAAAGATATGCATGTTTCAGTTGTTATAATTGTAAAGTAGCATGCCCAAATGATGCGCTAGTTATTGTGGATAGTTATCATGTAGATGATGGATTTTGGAAGACCGAACCTCACCCCTTACCTGCTAAAATGCCCTTAGAACCAAAAGATGCTGATGGAAATCCAACAGAATGGAATGAAATAGAAAAAGCTGTACTTTCTCGGCGAAGTGTAAGAAATTTCAGGGATAAACCAGTGCCAGACACATTAATTCAAAGAGTTCTAGAAGCAGGTAGATTTGCACCAAGTGCAGGTAATTGTCAGCCTTGGAAATTTACTGTGATTACTGATAAAGCATTATTAGAAGAGATGGATAAAATAACATCAAATCTTCTTGCAATGATGTATAATGCGTATATAGATGACAATGCAGTAAAAAATTTAACGCCGATGGTTGAAGGACCACCTCGTAGTGTTGCAGGTGTTGATCCGCGAGTTATTCTTGGAGGTATGGGATCTATTACTGAAAATGAAGATGCAGTTCCTAGTTTACATGCCCCTGCTGTAATATTGTTAATTGCAGATGAAAGATCTATCGGGAATCCCCAATTAAACATTGGTATCTGTGGACAAAATATGAATTTGGTCGCTAACTCATTAGGAATAAAAGCATGTTGGAATGGTTTCCTTGCCGCAGGAGTCAATTTTCATCCACCCTATAGAAAAAAGTTTGGTATCAAACCACCTTGGACTTGTGTAACCACTATGTGCCTTGGCTACCCAAAATTCAAGCAAGAAGGAATGGTACCACGTGAATTTAGACCCGTAGAGTGGTTCCGTGCAGGACTAGAAGAACCTGAAATACAAGAATAAACAAATACAATACAAGCAGGAAAAAAAGCTTTAATAAGAATTTAAAATATTTTAATAATATTTTTTTTTAAATTGTTGGTTAAATCAACTTTTTCAATGAATACTATAAAGTTTAAAATATTGTTATTTTAATATTTTATAACTATAAAATTATGCCTTAGAGCGATTTTTTTAGGAGGATAAACGAATTATGCCTTGGGAAGATGTAAAAGATATTTTACGCCCTAATATGGATGATATTCATATGGGTGTCATGAAAGTTGATGAGGATAAATGTAATAAATGCGGATTGTGCATACAGAACTGTCCCTTTCAATGTTGGGAAAAAAATGAAGAAGGGTACCCAGTCTTGAAAGAAAATTACGCATGTTTTAGTTGTTATAACTGCAAGGTTGCATGTCCGAATGATGCCATTTCAATAATGGACTTCTATCATGTGGATGCGGGAGTCTTCAAAACTTTACCATATCCATTGCCCCCTGAAATGCCCCTAGAACCAAAAGATGCCGATGGAAATCCAACAGAATGGAATGAAATTGAAAAGTTGGTGCTTAATCGACGAAGTGTGAGAAATTTTAAAGATACACCAGTTCCAGAATCTATTATTCAGAGAGTATTAGAAGCAGGTAGGTTTGCTCCAAGTGGAGGTAATTGTCAACCTTGGCAATTTGTAGTTCTTACCAATAAAGAAATAATAAAGGAAATTGACAAAGCAGCGATTAATTCCATTAGTCAGGTCTATAATGCTTATCTTAACGATAATTCAGTAAAAGTATTAGAAGGGATGGTCACAGGACCTCCTCAAAATGTAGGAGGTGTTGATCCAAGGATAGTTTTCGGAGGAATGGGCACAGTTAGTAAGGAAAACGGTTTAATTCCAAGTTTAGGTGCACCAGTGATAATATTGCTACTTGCTGATGAAAGAGCAATTGGTAGGCCTCAAATGAGTATTGGTATATGTGGTCAGACTATGAATTTGGTTGCTAACTCCTTAGGTATTAAAGCTACATGGTCAGGCTTTTTTGCGTGGGGAGCAAGTGTACACCCAACTTTAAGCAAGGAATTGGGAATAGAAGCTCCTTGGTTTTGTCCTAGTGCATTATGCTTAGGATTTCCTAAATTTAAGCAAGAAGGAATGGTACCTCGTGAACGTAGACCTGTAAAATGGTTTAGGGAAGATAAAGAAAAAACTGTGGTGACTGAAAGAAAAGAAGTCATCCAATCAGAAAAACAAGAAGCATAATATATCTCAATTTTTTTAAATTTTTTGCCCCAAACATCTCTTTTTTAAGAAAAGACAGCAATAGAAGTATTAGTTCTTTTTTTAATTCAGTAACTTTTCGGTTAATTCGAAGCCTACGGAAAGTTTATGATGTAAAACTAGATATAAAGTGCAATCTAAATAAAAATTAAGAAACTAAAAAGGAGATTGAATAAAAAATGGAAGAAAAAATGAGAACGGATATGAATTATTATGAATTCTTATATAACATTCAATTAATTTCTCAACAATCACATTCTATTCAAAGAAGAAACATAACTCAAGTTTTCGAGAATTATGATGTTTGCCATTTGATCAATGAGTTAGATAGGCAAATTGAGCATCTTGATAATTTACTCTCTATATAAAATTCAAATTTATTAAAAATTATTGAAAAAAAGAGGTGATGAGCTAAATATGCATATTTTAGCTTTCTTCTGTATATTGATTGCCACATTAATCTAGGGATATTGAGGAAAACCTTATAGTAAACTAAATTCCTAGGAATCTATTATTTTTCTTTTTTTTTTATTTTCTAATTTATAGCTTTTAATATTAGCTCAACTAAATCAATCATCTTAAGATTTGAATTGAGTTCTTCTATAGCATCAGATAAATTTCGATAACAGAATGGACAAGTGCTAACTAGATATTCTGCTCCCGTTTCTTCGGCTTCTTTAACTCTATTTTTAGCCAGATCAAGAGATAATTCTGGAAATCCTTTTCTAACTCCTCCTCCCGCTCCACAACACATTGCTCCGTTACGATTAGTTTTCATCTCCACTAAATCTGAAATTTTGTTTAATATCTCTCGTGGTTCTTCATATATACCCATATGTCTTCCGATATGACATGGATCATGGTACGTGGTTTTAATATCTAATTGTTTTAGCTTCATATCTTTTTCAGCTATTAAATTTCTTAAGTATTCGACTGAATGAAGGATTTCAATTCCTTCTAATTTATCTCCATAATCTTTTTTAAATGTTCTATAACAACCAGCACAACTTGTGACAATGGTCTTAATTCCTCTATCTTTAAAGAACTTAACATTTTCTTCTGCAGTTTTTTCAAAAGATTTTCTATCTCCGGTTCGCATAGCCACACTTCCGCAACATACTTCATGTTCTCCAAAAACTGAAAAGTCAATTCCTAATTTATTAAATATCTTTGCTGTGGCTACAGCCACACGCTGGATTTGAGGAGTTAATGCTGATGTACATCCAACAAAATACAACATTTCAGCATCTTCTTTACTCGCATCCTTAACTTTAAAGTCAAGTTCTTTAATCCAATCAAGTTTGTCTTTATTATCTCGTTCATATGGATTCAATAATTCAACCATGGCTTTATTCATAGGTACCTGGGATTCGATTGGAAATCCTGCTTCAACTAAATCTGCTCTTAAGGCTTCATATACTTTTACATGGTCCATAATTCCTGCCATAGGAAAATCGAAGTTCTCATTTTGAGAGTTAAAACAGATTTCTTCACAGAGTCCACAAAGTGTACATTGAAAGATCAAATCGCTGATTTCCTGGCTTAATTTCAAATCTCCTCTAAACAGTCCTTTAAGGATAATATTTTTTCCTCGAGGATTCAATGGTTCAAATTTCGAAATGACATCTGATTTATACACAGGACAACTATAAAAAATCCCCTTAGATGGCCAATTAGCCACTCTACATTGTCCGCATTGCGCACATGCTCTTGCAGCATCTTCTAATTCGCTTAAATACTTTAAATTTTCTTTTATTTCAGTTATTTTAACCACCATTTAATATTTATCAGTTAAATAAAATTTACCGGGACTTAGTATTTTGTTAGGGTCAAGAGCTTTCTTTATTGTAATCATGAAGTTGTAATATTCTTCTGATAATGCTCCCGAATCAACTAAGCTCCTTCCTATAATTTCACCCATCCAATAGTGCACTGCACCTAACTCTTTTATCTGAGTAATAAGGAAATCTTTCCATAATTCTATTTGAGCTTCTCTGTGTTCTACACTACTTAAAACACCAGCACCACCGGCAACATCAATATAAGTTGGATTAACACCAAAAGCAACGAATTCAGCACCACCACCTACACCTCCCATTTCTGCCATTTTAGCAAAATTTCGTTTAACCCAATCATCATACATCCTTCGATAATCTGGTAATTGGTACGTAGGACATTTCACACATCCTCCCATACCAAATAAATATCCCCCTGCCCAACTATGATTAGACCACTGCCACCTTCCATCTTCTTCATAAAACCACTTCCCAATGTTACCCTCTTCTACAGTAGGACCTAATTTTTCAAATCCTGCATCTTCAGCTATTTTTTCGATTCTTTCCACATTATAGTCTAATTGTCGTTGAGTGTCTGCAACGGTAGTATAAAATAGAGTCGCACCTCTAACCTTGGCATTGATTAATCCCTTCGCAACTTTTTGTCCTTTTAACGAAGTTACAGTTGATTGCGTATAATAAAAGAAATCATGTAATTGTAATCTATCATGTTGCCATTTTATCATCACTTTTGATCCTCGTTCTGGCGGGGTCATCTCTTTAGTCTTTTTAATTACATATGTTGCATATCCTCTATATTCTGGAAGGGGATATATATTTAAAGAAGCCTTAGTTTTTATTCCATGAATACCTACATCACCTAAAAATATGCCCGAATAATCCGCGCCTAACCCAAATCTGGTAAAAGGTTTATCACGAAAAGAATTAGCCTTTGCACCAGTATATATAATCTCTCCTGTAGGTAAAACAACTTCCAATCCTACACATTGTTCGGTTACTGCTCCATACATAGCTGCGCCCCCACCTCCAACCGTGTTATTGGAAAGGCCACCTCCAATAGTTGCAGAAAATCCAGAAGCAGGACCCGTTGATCCTGTATAATACCCTATTCCAACATTGCTCAATTGCTCACATAATTCACTCCAAGAAATTCCAACCTCTACGGTGACAATTCGATTTTCCTCATCGATATCCAATATCTTGTTCATACGAGTAACATCTAAAACGATACCACCATCACCAATTGGTTTTGCCCCACCAGTTAAATCTGCACCATTACCTCTAGGGACAATTTTAATACCGTATTTATTAGCCACTCTCAGGATTCCAGAAATCTCTTCGGGTGTATTTGGTTTTACTACAATATCAGGGATGCCTTGTAAGGTAAAATCACAATTCATTGAATAAGAATAGCACACTGGTTCAGAATCAGAAACGTATTTAGTCCCAACGATGTTCTCTATTTGTTCATAAACATTTTGAGTTTCATTCATAATTTATCAATTGTTCTCAATATATTTAATAATTTTTTCAAAATTTTGATAGCAAAAAAAGAAGAAAACTTATTATTTATATTTTATAGATCAAAATCTTTGTAAGGCCTGTTAAATTACCTATTCTTTTGATTAGAGACATTATTAATTTCTACTTAAAAAAAAAATAGTTGTATGTTTACATTTCCAACTGTAATCATAAACAAACCATTAAATATATACACAATTTATTTATGGCATAAAATAATAAATTGGATTAGGTGCAAAGAAAATTGGATAACAAAGAGCTAATAAAAAGATCCCCGATACGCCTAAAGCTAACCTTCGCATTTTTCTGTTGAAAGATTCATCAAGCACAATTGATATTAAAAAGACAATTATAAAAACAAATGCAACATATACCCCAACTTTAGCTCCAGTACTCAGAATTGAGATTACCCATAAATCTTTATATAGTTCAAGCTCTAACTGGTTGCGTCTATCGTCATATTCATCATAATCTATTATTCCATTGTCATAGTCTATCTCTGCCTTCTTGTAATCTGCATAATATTCTTGATAATTGACTGCTATAAGACTTTGACTTACAATAAACAACGTTCCTGCAATTATTGCTATAATCATCCCAAATTATAAGCGTTGAATTTTGATTCTCTTATTGATTTGGAACCGATCTTCATTAAGAATATCTTTTTCTTTATTTATGTTATTCACCCTCTTTTATCAAGGTTTTATGTGTTTTTTATGAAGATATGGATTTTAAAACGTATTATGGTATATAATCACATCTTAATTATAAATTAAACTATAAATTACGTGCAAATTTACAGCAATAATATTTCAAAACCGAAACTGATAATTATAATCAATAATAATACATTACTATCTTTATTTATCAGTTAGATAAAGTGATACTCATGAGTGATAAGGTTTACGTATATAGTGTAGGAATGACTAAATTTGGCAAATTTCTTGATAAGAGTATTAAAGATTTAACAAGAGAGACGCTTAAATCCCTCAAAGATGACAATGATTTCGATTTAAAAAATGTTGAAGCCGCATGGTTTTCCAATACAGGTTGGGGAATGACTGATTTTCAACATAGTATTCGTGGTCAAGTAGCACTTACTCCTAATGGAGTAGATAAAGTACCAATAACAAATGTGGAAAATGCCTGCGCTAGCGGAAGTACTGCTTTTAATGGAGCATGGACTGCTATTAAAGCTGGAGTATTCGACTGTGCTTTAGCAATAGGGACAGAAAAAGTATATCAAGAAGATCGAGCTAAAATGATGGGAGGGTTTATAACCTATACAGATGTTGAAATGACAAGAAATATGATAGCACAAATGCAGAAAGCAGCTAAAGAAAGAGCAGAAAAGGCAGCAAAGAGCGGGGAAAAACAGGGAGGAAAGAAGGGAGGTCATTCAGTTTTCATGGATTTCTATGCAGCAGGAGCGCGAGCTCATATGAAAGAATATGGAACTACCCAACGACAACTTGCCGCAATCGCAGCAAAAAACCATAACAACTCTACATTGAATCCACTTGCTCAATACACTTTCCCAATGACAGTAGATCAGGTGATGGAAGATTATGAAGTTGCGTATCCTTTAACAAGGGCAATGTGTGCCCCAGTAGGTGATGGATCAGCTGCTGCAATTCTCTGTTCTGAGAAATTCTTAAAAGAACACCCAAATGATAAAGCAGTCTTAGTAAGAGCCTCAATTCTACGATCTGGTTCTTGGCAAAAAGATAATGTTTCAGCACGAGCTTCTAAAGCAGCATACACAATGGCGGGACTTAGTCCAAAAGATATAAATGTAGCTGAAGTTCATGATGCTACGGCTTATGGAGAACTCGAACAAATTGAACAGATGGGTTTTTGCCCAATAGGAAAAGGAGGACCATTTTCCGAGAGTGGGGAAACAGAACTTGGAGGAAAAATTCCTGTAAATCCAAGTGGAGGTTTACTGTCTCGTGGGCACCCTCTAGGCGCTTCCGGTTTAGCACAAATCTATGAACTTGTGCTTCAATTACGTGGAGATGCGGGGAAGAGACAAGTTGATAAGCATAAATTCGCCTTAGCTGAAAACGGTGGCGGAACTATCGGCTCAGGCCCCGCAGCTATGTGTGTGCATATATTAGAAGCGATTTAAAACATCTTCAAATTTCCTTTTTTTATTCCCAAATTTTATTTTTTACTTTAAATTTCCAAATTAAATTGGTTTTAGATCAGATTTTGAAAAATACTCTAAAAAAATATATTTAAAAAAAAGATTTATCTATGCCCGAACCAGTTAAGGTAATCTTTGACACTGATATGGATTGTGATTGTGATGATGCAGGTGCTCTTGCAGTACTTCATGCTTTAATGGATTTTAATGAAGTTAAAATTTTAGGAGTTATAGTTGACGTGCCAATAGAGTCTTCGGCAAGGTGTGTGACAATAATTAATAATTATTATAATCGTCATGAGATTCCAGTTGGATTATTAGAGGATCTAAACTACGAGAAGAGTAAAAAATATCAATTATACAGAGCTGTTAAAAAACAACTATCTAAAGGTAGAGACTACTACACTGGAGCCATTATAGAACAATTTTCTTCAGACATTATCAGAAGTGAAAAGAAATGGGAAGCTGTTAAATTATACAGATTTTTATTGTCAAATTCAGAAGATCATTCTATTATTATTGTTGCTGTAGGATTACTTACAGCGCTAAAAGCACTCTTAGATTCACCTCCAGATGACATTTCTGCACTAAATGGTATAGAACTTGTGAAACGAAAAGTAAAGAAACTAGTTACAATGGGCATTGGCAGTTTCCCAAGTGCCCAAGCACAATTTAATTGGTTAATGGACTGGGAAAGTGCTCGATTTGTCATTAGCCATTGGCCTAGTAATCTTGTTGTGCAACCTAATGGCACTGAATTCTTAACAGGGAACAAATTATCTATTAGAACGCCAGAATCAAACCCAATTCGAAAAATTTATGAAATATATCTAAGAGGGCCTAGAAAAGGGAATTTTAGTTGGGATCTCATAACAGCTCTTTATGGCGTAAGAGGTCCTGAGCCTTATCTTGAGGAGAAAAAAGAGTATCGAATAATCCTTGAACCTGAGCAAGGTAAAAACCATTGGATTCCAGATCAAAATAATGAATTTAATCACTCATTTTTAGTTATAAAACCTCCAAAGATCAAACTTAAGAAAGCTTTAGAAGATTTAATAACAAAACCACCTATGAAAAAATAAAAAAAGTTAACCTCTTTTTATTTCATATCCTTCCTTTTCTCTATCATAAGTTGTTTCAGTTATCCCTCGTTCTTTAAGAAAACGCTTCATTATTCTATGAAGTTCACTTTTAGGGAGTTTTTCTACAAAATCAATGTATCGTGGTATCATAAAATATGCCATTTTACCTTGGCAAAAATCCAATAATTCCTCAGGAGTCATTGATTCCCCTGGTTTCATAACCACTGCAACCATCACTTCATCTTCTCCTAATTCCGATTTAACCCCATAAGCTGCAGATTCAAGCACTTTGTCATGTAAATTGATAACCTTTTCAATGCTATATGACGCGATGTTTTCTCCGCGCCTTCTAATAGCATCTCTTTTCCGATCTACAAAGAAAAACCAACCATCTTTGTCCTTGTATGCCATATCACCAGTGTGAAACCACTTTTGCCCATCCTTTCCTTCTCGAATTAAATTCTTTGAGGCTTTTTCATCCTTATAATAATTTACTTGTCGTAGTTTAACTTCCACTTCTTTAACTAAAAATACTAATTCTCCAATTTTTTCAGGCTCTTCAAGAATAACTCCATCATCATTCATAATTTCGGCTATCATACCAATCGGGGGTTTTCCCATTGTTCCAACTGGGGGATTTTGTTTTTCTAAACCAAAAATTCCTAATGAAAAGCCACCTCCGTCTGTTGCTGCATACCCTTCTAAAATTTTCACACCGAATCTTTCCTCAAATGCCACCCAAAATTCTTTGGGACAGGCAGCAGAAAGAATTCCTCTCACTTTGTGATCTTTGTCATTATGCCTTTCTGGTTGTTTCAATAATATGGGAACCATCGCTCCGAGTGTGTTAAAAACTGTAACACCATATTTTCTACATATATCCCAGTGACGACTAGCACTAAATCTCTTACCTAAGATTAAAGGTAATTCGCCTAAATATGCTGGAAAACTGGTAATAAATAATGCATTAGAATGAAATAAAGGTAGGCTTGTAAAAAGAACATCATTAGGCTGGTATAATATATCAACATAAGTTCTCAGACCTTGAAGATTTAAACCCGCCCACAATCTACCCTGATGAAATGTTACTGCTTTTGGGAGCCCTGTAGTTCCTGCAGTATACATAAGCATACTTATATCGTCTATATAAATCTCTATTTCAATATCGTCATCAGATGCTTGCATTACTTCTTGAAGAGAAATTATTCCTTTAGGCAATTTGAAATCTGTAGAAGCTTCATTAGTATCAACAATGATATATTTAATCTTAGGCAATTGACTTCTTAAATCTAAAATCGCGTCTAAGAATGACCAATGGATGATAACAATTGAAGCCTCTGAATGATCGATTATAAATTTTAAGCCTTCTCCTCGTAATGATATGTTAACCATTACAGAATACGCACCCATTTTGAATGTGGCAAACAATGCCCATAAGAATTCAGGAGAATTAATTTCCATCAAAGCAACGCCATCTCCTTTTTTAAGTCCTAAATTAATCAACCCATTTGCTAAACGATTGGACATTACATGCATATCTTTAAATGTATACTGCTCATCGAGTTCTTTATCAAAGTCTCGAATGTAGGTCATGAAAACTTTGTCCCCTACCGTTTCTGCCTTATGTTTGCTCACATCTCTTAAAACTGTATTTCTTCTTAACCTAAATTTCTTTGTTGTCGAAATAACATATCACCAACATTGCAAAAACTTTCTATTTAAAATAATTAAGTGAAGTGGAATCAAATTCTTATTATTCTTTAAATTTAAAAACTAATAAAACTTTCCTTGTTTAATGTAAAAATACAAAAATAAAAGAAGAGTATACCTTTTAAAAGCAAATTTTCTTAATTAAACATGGTGGAAAACTAATGAAACAAATAATATCTCGATGTGGAAACATCTGTTCTGAATGCCCGTGGTCCACCCATATGCGAAAAAAAATTGCTAAAGAAGATTGGGATGAGTATTCTAAACAGATTAAATACTATATTGGATTTAAACCAGTTAAATATGAATGGGAGGGTTGCGTTGGTTGCTTTACTCCAAATAATGAGCTACCGAGTCATCCTTTTTTTAATTTCTTGAAAAAATGCCGTACAAGAAAGTGTGGCCAGCATAATGAGATTCCAAATTGTGCGTATTGCAGACGATTCCCATGTGCAAATACAGTAGCGAGGAATAATATAACAAGGGAAAAAATTTCTGAAAAATTAGGAAAAGAAATTATTGATAACGAGTACGAACCTTATATTAAAATGTTTGATGCAATGGAAAATCTAAATGAGATTCGGAATAAATTAAATGATACTCAGATTAAAAACCCAAAACCGGTGTTTTATAAACGTGAAATCACTAAATTAACTGGAGAATTTAACAATGAAGGATTCAAATTTGTTTATGTAAAGCTACTTGAAATTGCTAATTCAAATTTGAAAATTAAGGGTATTGATACTGTTGCAGGTCTTGAAATGTATAAGATTAGAGAAGATTTTTTATGGAGGTTTCTTTGGATTGTTGTGTTATTCGGTGAAATTGATGGAAATAAATTAAGAATAGATAGTGCTACATTATATGACAATAGAAAACCTATATCTCTTCCCAGCAATGAAGAAGGATGGAACTTGTATTTCGACATCTTATCAGAATTTAATGTTTCTGTAGAATTAGAGATATTAACTGATAATTTATATACCCCTGGAGGTTATATGCGTGCTAAAACACCCAAAACTAACGAACCCGCATACATCATCAAAATGAAAGGTGGCTCTGATCTTCAAAAATTACCATTCTTTAAAGTGATGAATGAAATGCTTTTAGAATTGCAGAAAAAGACTGGAAAGCTGGGATTCTCAAATTTTAAAAAATTAAATTTTAATCCTCTTTTAGATTAAAAGTGAATTTTGTTTAAAATACTATTTCTAAGTAAAAATTTCTTTTATCAATGATTCTAAGAAAGGAAAGTCTTTTAATTCAAGAACTTGACCTGTCTGGTAATATTTATTTAAAATTTTTTGAACGGAAGCATCTTTTTGGATTAGGGCGGTAAACTTATCTAATTTTTGTTTAGCTAAATATGATTGACCTTTAAAGACATAATAAATTGAAAAATGTGTAATTGGTTGCATAATTACGGTAAATTCGCTGAATTTAACCCGATCAAGACCTTGTGAAAGGAAGTCATTACTAAAAGAGGAGATTGCACTTAAGAAACTCCCAAACAATTCATTGTCACGTTCCCAATCCTCTGTAAATGGGTAAGAAAATAAAAGAACACCTCCTTCACATATAATCAAGAGTAACAATGGAGATTCATCACTTAACTCAGGTGGTTTTATAGCAAGTCTTCCTTGCATCCTATCAACAGTATCATCCAATGATATTAAGTCCATTCGCTCAGAAATTGGTGTTTTAGTGTTTTTAAAAGTTTCCCATTTATTTAACTGTTCTAATAATCTATCATGCTCACTTGAGATTGCTCGAGCCAATAATTGGAGACCATGCGAATCTGCAATATCTTGTGCTTGAGTTAAATACCTTCGCGCATCTCCCATGTTCATTTGAAGCAAGGAAATTTGTCCTTGCAACAAAAGAGTATGACAATGTAATGAAATGGATTTAGTGCGTTTTGTTTCTTTTAACAGTCTAATGATTAAGGGGTGAATATCATCCAAAATTCCCAAGTCATTAGTTGAACGTAATTCTTCAAGGTAATAATTACAGAGTTCAAGTATCCCCAAAAGTGGGGACGCCCCAGGGATACCCAGAGTGCTTCTACTTATTATTTTATCACGTCTTTCAATATCTTGAATAAGAAATCTTTCAGCTTCGGCTCTCTCTCGAGTTCGAGTACTCCTTAGCATTATCTGTGCTTTGAATAATAAATACCCTGGATAATCCTCAGAAATTTTATTTTTTCTAAGATATTCGCGGTATCGTCTTAAATATTTCTGGGCTTGGTCAATCGACTTCTTATCTAACGCAATTTTAATCAGAGAACCATATCTATAACCAACCTCAAGAAGAAAATAGGGTATATTTGTGGATTCAAAAAAAGGAAGACTCTTTTCAATATATTCAATTGCTAAATCTAATTTCCCTTGCTGATAGTAAATACTTCCAATACCATTTAAATTTGAAGCAACAATTGCTTTAGATAATAAATCTTGTCCCTTAGATAAATCTTTACTTCTCAAGAGATACTTTAAGGCTTCATCTAATTCTCCTTTTGCACTAAGTGAAAGACCGATTACGCATAGGGATAAAGGTACAATTATCGCAAATGGTAGATTTTTTTCAAAGGTTAGAAGACTCTTTTTTTGAAGCTCTATAGCAAGATCATATTTATGATCCCACCAATAAAAAATACCCTTAATGAATGATACTCTAGCTTCCCCCACTTCGAATTCAGAAAAAGGTTCTTGTGCGGCAGACTGGAGCAATATTTCACATGTTTCAAGGTCTTTTGAAAATTCCTTAGATCGCCCAAGAACAAATAATGCGAAGAATTTAATCCAAAGCGACGCAATTGAAAGAAGCGGTCTACCTAACTTTTGACTTTCTTGATAAAGGTGTTCCCCTGTACTAAGACTTTTTACGAACTCTCCTTGGTTTAGTTTAACATCCGCTTTAAGAATCTTGAGTCTGAGTTCCTCTGTGGGTGTAAGGTTCATTTTTTCTTTAAAATCGTTTATAAACTGTATAGCTTCTCCATATTTTGCTTCATTTAGGAGTCGATATCCGCGCAGCAGTACATTATCAATTGAATCAGGCATGTTAATTATTTGATATCTTGGGTTTTCAAAACAATAAAATTATAAAAAAAGATAGAATAAAAATATTGCTTAATACTAATCTTATAATATTTCTTAAACTAAATTTTCAAGAGTTTTGAAAAATAATTGTAGGTATACTTTTCGTCGAGTCTTTTGTCAAAGTCTCGAATGTAGGTCATGAAAATTTTGTCTCCTACCGTTTCTGCCTTATATTTGATTACATCTCTTAAAACTGTATTTCTTCTTAATCTAAATTTTTTTTCTGTTTGCATTCTTTTTAACCTACTTATTTGACTTTTCAAATTTAAAATTAGGAATCAATAGTAATTGTTTTTTTATTTTTGAAATTAATAAATCTTTTCAATTTTGTTTAAAATACTATTTCTAGATAAAAATTTCTTTTATCAATGATTCTAAGAAAGGAAAGTCTTTTAATTCAAGAACTTGACCTGTCTGGTAATATTTATCGAGAGTTTTTTGGATAGAAGCATCTCCTTGGATTAAGGCTATAAATTTATCTATTTTTTGGATAGCCTTGTAGGTTTGTCCTTTGAATAGATAACATATTAAAAAAGGTTTGTTTGATCTCAGAAGAGCCATATGTTGCCCAAATTTTACACGGTCAAGACCCTCAGAGAAGTATTCATCACTTATAGAAGAAAATGCTGATATAAAGCTCCCGAAAAGTTCGTTATCACGATTCCATTCATTCACAAAAGGATAAGAGAATGTGAGGACACCTCCCTCCGAGATAATCAAGAGTAGCAGTGGGGATTCATCACTTAGCTCTGGTGGGTTTACAGCAAGTCTTCCTTGCATACGATCAACAGTATTATCCAATAATGCTAAGTTCATTCGCTCAGAAATTGGTGCTTCAGTGTTTTTAAGAGATTTCCATTCATTTAACTGTTCTAATAATTTATCATGTTCACTTGAGATTGCTCGAGCTAATAATTTGAAACCATGAGACTCTGCAATCTCTTGTGCTTGAGTTAAATACCTTCGCGCATCTCCCAAGTTCATTTGAAGCAAGGATATTTTTCCTTGTAACAGAAGAGTATAACTATGTAATGAAATGGATTTAGTGCGTTTTGTTTCCTTTAGCAATCTATCGATCAGAGGTATAATATCATCCAAAATTCCCAAATCATTAGTTGAACGTAATTCTTCAAGGTAATAATCGCAGAGTTCAATTATCGCCGAAATTGGGGACATCCCAGGGGCACCCAGAGTGCTTCTACTTATAATTTCATCACGTCTTTCAATTTCTTGAATGAGAAATCTTTCAGCTTCGGCTCTTTCTCGAGTTCGAGTACTCCTTAGCAATATCAGTGCTTTTGATAATAAATACCCCGGATAATCTTCCTTAATTTTATTTTTTTCAAGGTATTCGCGGTATCGTCTTAAATATTTCTGGGCCTGTTCAAGCGAGTTCTTATCTAACGCGATTTTAATCAGAGCATCATATCTCGCGCCAACCTCCAGGATAAAAAAGGGAATATTTTTGGATTCAAAAAAGGGAAGAACCTTTTCAATATATTCAATAGCTAAATCTAATTTCCCTTGCTGATAGTATATATGACCAATACCATTGAAACCAAGGGCAATAATCCATTGAGATAATAAATCTTGTCCCTTAGATAAATCTATGCTTCTCAAGAGATATTTTAAGGCTTCATCTAATTCTCCTTTTACCAGATGTGAAAGACCGATTACACATAGGGAAACAGGTACATTTTCAACAAAAATTGGATCTTTTTCAAAGGTTAGAAGACTCTTTTTTTGGTGCTCTATAGCAAGATCAAATTTCTGTTCCCACCAATAAAATATACCCTTAATGAAAGAGACTCTAGCTTCCCCTACTTCAAATTTAGAAGAAGGTTCTTGCGCGGCAGATTGGAGCAATATTTCACATGTTTCAAGGTCTTTCGAAAATTCCTGAAATCTTCTAAGTGGTAGTAATGCGATGAATTTGATGTAAATCGACTCAATTGAAATAAGCGGTCTACCTATCTTTTGGCTTTCTTGAAAAACTTGTTCACAGATAATGAGAGCTTTTTCAAACTCTTCTAAGTATAATCTAGTAGATCCTTCAAAAAGCTTGAGTCTGAGTTTCTCTGTAGGTGTAAGGTTCATTTTTTCTTCAAAATCGTCTATTAACTGTAAAGCTTCTTCATATTTTCCTTCAATTCGGAGTCGAACTCCCCGCTCCAGTACTTTATCAATTGAATCTGGCATGTCAATTATTTGATATTTTGGGATTTCAAATCAATAAAAGTATAAAAAAAGATAGAATAAAAATATTGCTTAATACTAATCTTATAATATTTCTTTAACTAAAATTCTCAAGAGTTTTGAAAAATATTTAAAATCCTATTCAATTGGGCTTTTTGCTAGAAAAAATTTCCAGTATTATTGGTTCTAGCAGTAGAATATCAGCTAATTTTGCAACCTGACTCGTTTTGTAATATCTTTCTAGAACTTGAGATACAGAAGGTACCTCTTGAATCCTCTTAATAAATTCATTAAATTTTTGTTTTGCTGGATATGTCTGCCCCCTGAATAAATAACAAATTGAAAAATTTGCGATATTTTCCATAAGAACGGTTTGGTTTCCAAACTTCACACGATCGAGCCCTTCTGAAAAGATTTCATCACTGATAGAGTTAAATGCAGTTAAAAATCCCCCAAACAGCTCATCATCGAACGTCCATTCCTCAGAAAAGGGATAAGAAAATACAAGAACACCCCCTTCGGCTATTATCAAAAGTAATATAGGATGTTCATCTACTATTTCGTCTGGTTCTAAGGCACCTTTTCCTTGTATTCGTGCTTTTATACCATCAAAAGAAGCTAGATTTATACGTTCTTCCATAGGAGCTTTCGTCTTTTTAAGGTGCTCCCACATATCGTGTTGCTCAAGTAAACGATCGTGTTCAACTGAAATCATTTGAGCAAGCATTTGAAGATCATGAGCTTCTGCAATCTGCTGAGCTTGTGAAAGGATTAACTTTGCTTCTTTAAAATTCATCTGAATTAATTCTAACTTTGCTTGTAATAGCTTAGCGAAATATTGCCACAAGTATGAATGTGTCTTTTCAGCTATATTGAGTAAACGATTAACTAATGGATTTATTTCATCTAGTACTTTTGAATCATTAGATAACTTTAATTCTTCAATAAGAAATTCACATAAATAAAAATTTGCCACAATGTATATTAAAGGATTAGATATCTTATCTTTAACAACTTGATTAAGCCGTAGTTCCGCTTCAGCACGATCATGTGTTCGAGAACTGAATTTGAGCAATATAATTGCACTCCCATATAGATAACAGTGATTAATAAACTTATCCTCCTGATTTTGATCAACCAATTCTTTTAGGCGTTCACTATATTTCTTTGCTTCTTCAAAAGGACCATCTGAATTTATTACTAAGGTTATTAAAGCTATTAATGCAAGTCCAATTTGAACATTATTACCTAATCTTTCAGATATCAATAGCGATTGGATATGATATTCTTTCGCTCGGTTATAATCACCTCTATGTTGATAAATTTCCCCGATGACACTAAGGTTTGGAGCAAAACTTCTTTTTATTTTTAATTTTTCAGCAAGTTTAAGACCACTTTCAGAATATTTCAAAGATTGATCTAATTCTCCTTTGAGAAGGTTCATAAGACCTAAATTTGATAAAACATCCACCTTTATTATAGGATTAATTTCTTTGATAGATAAGCTTTTTTTACAGAATTTAATTGCTTGGTTAAATTTACCCTTATAATTATATGCTAGCCCTATTAAAAATAAACTAGACGCTATTCCTTCTTGATTATTTAGATCTTCGTAGAGCTTTAAACTTTTCAACCCACAATTTAAACCAGCATCGTAATCGCCTGAGAGAGTATTTGAATAGCTAAGTAAGATTAAATTATAGGCGATCCCTATTTTATTCCCAATTTTTTCGTATAACACTTGACATTTTAATGCTAAACTTAATGCTTCTTCATAATTTCTTTTATTAAAATATGCCCAGGCTTTACCCTCAATTTTCCTAACAATATTGAGAGCTTCATCCATTTTACTCTCCAATATAAGTTCTTCTGCTCGCTTTAATTCATCCTGACTTGAATCGTTCATGTTTGTTATTGGATTTCTTGAGTTTTATAAAAATAGAAAAAAGTATAGAACAAATTTATACTTGAAATTAATCTTCTATGAGATGTTCTGTATAATCGTGGTCGTAAGAATATAAGTGGAACTTATTTGGGCTCAAGAGATAATTTGGATCAACTGTTTTTTTCATATCTTTAAAGAATTGCATGAATTCTGGGGTGTAGGCTCCCGCTTCGACGATAGACTGACTAATTGATTCTCCGAGCCAGTAATGTGCCCCTCCATACCTGACTTGATGACGTATTTTTTTGTGCCAGATATTCATTGTCGCTTCACGGTTCTCATCTGTATTATCACCACCGAGTCCTCCTACAATCACACAGTTTCCATTAGGTAGAAACATAAGGAATGAGGCGAAAACAGGGTAAGGTGGATTTTTTGGTGGAAATTCTTTTGCATTGTTTATATTGAATTGTACTCCTTTTTGAACACTTTCATTTAGCCTGGAAATCGCCACCTTATGGCAAGTTGTACATGAACTTTTAGGTGGGGCAGTGGAGATATACTTTTGAAAGAAATTAAACTCCTCTTTCAGTGTAAATTTCCAATCTTTTGACAAGGCCATGTTTAAATCAATTTCCTGCCATTCAAAAGTTCTAGATATATCATCTTTCATCATAATTTCATGAGTTTTCTCGAGATATACATCTAAGATTCTTTTATCAGTTGCTTCTAAGGTAACTGATACTACTGGCCCCGTTATTTTTGGTCTTTTTTCTGGTTTATTTTCAACTTGAGCATATAATAATTGAAATAATATAGATGGCCATACCATTAGATCATTTAATCCATCTCCAACTTCCTTACGTAATTTATGACCTATCTTAAACACGTGATCATAATCATCCTTTAAGAGCATATAATATCTTCGTGCTTTAAAGGGAGGATCAGGGAATAATCGCAGGAATGCCTTACATTTTATGCCCATTGTGCCTACATCTCCCATGAACAATCCTGTAAAGTCTGGTGCAACACCATAACGACAGAATGGCGTAGCATACTTACTTGCTGCAGCTCCTGTTCTTATAATTGTACCTTCAGGATTAGGTAGCACTACTTCGACTCCTAGGCAAATATCTGGCACTAAACCATATTTAGTTGAACTAAATCCTACAGTTGCATTTGAAAGTCCACCTCCGATTGTCGCGGAATAACCACTTCCCGGGCCAAGAATTCCTGTTGTCATGCCTTTTTTTTGTAATTCTGATAGCATATTACCCCATGTAATTCCACATCCAACAATACAGTAATAATCATCCACATTTATTTCATGGATTTGATTCATCCGTGTAAGATCTATAAGAATTCCACTCTCAGTTACCGAGCCACCAACAAGATCAGCGCCACCACCTCGCGGAACCATCCTAATTTTATACTTATTCGCGATTTTCACGATTTCAGAAACTTCTTCTGTGGTTTCAGGCCTTACGATCATATCAGCCCATCTATCTGGGAATGCAGGATCAACATTTCTCGAATATGCCGCTTTCATAAAGTCTTTATCGGATATAAAGTCTGATCCAAGTATATCTTCTATTTCTTTATACGCATTTTTAACCTTAGACATTTATTTCACCATTATTTAGAAAAATATAATAATTAAAAGATAGACCTAATAACCTAATAAAAGTTACTTACTCCCAATCGGAGTTATGGAAAAATAAACTTTTTGTGAAGATAAAATTACCCATAAACATCAAGCAGTACCAAATGCTTTTAAGGAAAATTTTCTTCCTTTTCTTTAATCCATACATTTTCAATTAAGAATTTATGCTTGAAATAACAAAAGAAGAAATAGAAAGAGCATGGAAATTATTAAATAAAGGGAAAGAAGAAGAAACTCTAACGTGATCATTAACCTAGAGATATTTGACATTAAAGTTTAAAACTTTTTTTTACTTATGTTTAATAAATCAATGAATGGTGGAATCAATGTTTTCTGTTTCAGTATCAAAAGAATTAACTCGAGCAAGAAAACTCCTTCTTGAAGGAAAAATAAATGAAACACATGAAATCCTAACAGATTTTGAAAAAAGAGGTGAAATAACAGCCGAAGAGCAATTATCAATACTTCTTTTAAAGGGAAGGTTGTATGTAATGAAATGGCAATTTAATAAACCAATTGAATTAGGAGACGCGGCCTATCAAATTGCCCAGCAATTAGGAAATATTCCTTGCATTTCTGAAGCCCTAATCTTGAAAGCATATGTGGTATTCAGAGGTAAACTTGATAAATGTCTTCGTTTGATTTCAGAGATAGAGAAAATTATTGCTCCACTTACCCAAGAATCATTACCAATCTATTTCCAACAAGGGATCAAATTTTCTACATTGTTCTTAAAATTCTGGGTATTTTATTTTAAAGGTGAATACGACAAATTATTAGATATAGCTATGCAGTATTCCGAACTAGCAGAAAAGAGCGATGTTAAAATTTATTCCATTCAATCCAATTATTTTCTTGGTTGGGTTTATGGCGTCGTGAAGGGAGATAGAAATATTTCTTTAGATTATTTCATGAAGAGCTTAGAAATTTCAAGGGAATTAAGCCTTAAACCTTGGATTGCAGCCAATTTATCTCGTATCGGCAGGGTAAATTGGTATAAGGGATATCTCGATCAAGCATTGAATTCTTGTAAACAGAGTTTATTAGTAAAAGATGTAGGGGATTATATCAAAGTTGATACTTTTGATACTCTCGGAAATATTTACAGAGAAAAAGGAGATATAGAAAGGGCACTAAAATTTTACAAACAAGAAGCCTCTCTTGCAGAAGAATTGGATTATATTACTCCTTTTGCGCGTGGCATGATGAATATCGGATCTGTTTATAGGGTGAAGGGCAATTTCGATCAAGCAATAGATCATTTCAAGCAGAGTATGATTTTTTCAGAAAAGGTAGGATATTCATACACATCATTTTATTCCCTACTATTGCTTATTCTTATATATGTAGACCAAAATTCTCTTGAAGAAGCGCGACAATATTTAACACATTTAAAAGATCTTGCTGAAGGAATGAAAAGCAGATTTTTCAATCTCGGGTATATGTTAGCTAAGGCAATGGTTTTAAAAAAGCAGGGTCGTACGAGAAATCTAGCAGAAGCCGAATCGCTATTAAAGCAGGCAGTAGAAGAAGCTAACAGGAGATATGTGGACCCACAGGTTCATATAATGATTATAATCTCATTTTGTGAATATCTCTTAGATGAATTAATTACTTTTGAAGATCCAGAAATTTTAGAAGAGATTACTCCATTAATTATTCAATTGCTTGAGATTTCAGAAGCAGAACACTCTTATCATGTTTTAGCTGAAACAAAACTATTACAAGCAAAACTAGCATTAATTCAAATGAATATTGAGGAAGCGAAGATTTTTCTTATACAAGCTCAACGTATTGCTGAATTGCATAGTCTTAATTTATTGGCTATAAAAATTTCGAGTGAACATGATCGATTATTGGAACAGTTGAGCATATGGAATAGCCTTAAAGAGCAAAACGCGTCAATGCCAGAACGCATTAAATTAGCTTCTATTGACGGTGTACTTAATCGTTTACAGGGAAAAGGCGCAATAGATCCTCCTGAAATTGTGGATGAACAACCAACACTACTCTTGATCTTAGCAGAGGGAGGAACACTGATTTTCTCACTTCCATTTACCGAGGAATGGAAACGTGATGAGACTCTTTTTGGGAGTTTTTTATCAGCTTTTAAAGCTTTCAGCAGTGAATTTTTTGCGAAAGGACTCGATCGTGCGAAATTTGGTGATGATTTAATATTAATACAATCAGTGGGTCCATTTTCGATTTGCTATTTATTTAAAGGGCAAACTTATCCAGCTACGCAAAGATTAACACAATTTATCGAGAAGATTCAAAAAACTACTTCTATTTGGCATACCCTTGAAAATTTTTATCAGACAAGCCAAGTTCTTGACTTAAAAGATAGTCCATCGCTTAAATCACTTATATCAGAAATATTTTCGGGTAAAAATCCAGTATTGGAAAACATTAAATAAATTCTATGTTTTTCGAACGTAATGACACATCAAAACGATCAATTTAAGGAAACTCTAAAGTCTACTTTTTTTTTGGATTGGAAACATCCATCAGTCATGCAAAAAGCTAAAGAGCTAACAGATGGCATTGAAGATGATATAGGAAAAGCCATTAAACTTTTTTATTTTGTACGTGATGGTATACGATATTCAGTAAAAGATTCTCGTTTATCTTATAATAAAGAAGAGTGGAAACCGAGTTTAACACTGAAAAAAGGATATGGATTTTGCATACCTAAGGCGATTTTATTAGCGTCGTTAGCCAGAGCTGTCGGAATTCCTTCAAGACTTCACTTTGTCGATATTGTGAATCACATGACAAGTGAGAGACTCAAAAAAAATATGGGGAGCAATCTTTTCATATTTCACGGCTTTGTTGAGCTTTTCCTAAATGGGAAGTGGGTGGAAGCAAATTGTGCGTTCGATAAAGAGCTGTGCATAAGGAAAAATTTTCCGTGGGTTGATTTTGATGGAGTAAAAGATGGACTTTTTGCGAGTACAAATGAAGATGGTGAACCATTTGTAGAATACATTAAGGATCGTGGAGTTTACAATGATGCTCCTCATCAAGAAATAATGGAGACTTGGGCTAAAGAATATCCCGACCGTTATGGAAATCCCAAATAATTAATGAGTTTAGATTTTAATTCTAAATTAAGTTATATGCTTTTTTTAAATCCAATTCAAAGATTTTTAATAATATATTTTAAATTTTTAAAAATTGGTTAATCTTCTTTTATTTTTCCTTAAATAAGAACTTCTATTAAGAGAATTTTATTAAGATTTTAGGAATACCTAAATTTAAATATGATTTAATATTTTAAATATTTGAATAATCATTTTATCTTAAAAAAATTATAACTTACAGAGGGTTTGTTAAAAATGATAAAAAAAAGAGAATCCCAAAAACAATCAAAAATAGATTTTAGGTTCATGTCATTCTTCTTTAGAATTCGTGATAAATTTCATCCCCCTTCAAACAAAATTGAAAAGGCAAAAATTCAAGTTGATGATTTTGTCCTTGATTACGGATGTGGTCCAGGAAGTTATACTTTAGCTGCTGTAGATGTGGTAGGCTCTTCCGGAAAGGTGATTGCTGTAGATATTAATCCCCTTGCTATTAATAAAGTTAAAGAAAAAGCGACCAAAAGAACTTTGAATAACATTGAAACTGTTTTAACAGATTGTAAAACAGGTTTAGATGCTGAAAGCATTGATGTTATTATTTGTTTTGATGTTTTACACGATATTGAAGAAAAGCATTGTATATTAAACGAATTTCATCGCTTACTAAAAAAAAACTCACGCTTATCTGTCGATGATCATCACATGAAAGAAGAGGAGCTTATTGCATTAATTTCTGATAATGGATTGTTTGAATTGGAAGAAGTAAATGGAAAAATATGCAACTTTAAAAAGAAATCATAATGATAAATATTTAGAAACGAATGCCCCTTTCGGATTTAGGATCGAAATATTCAATGAAGGATCTTCGACGCGGACCTGCTCGCACTGGAAAATCCGTTTTGGATCAATATTTTGGGCGAAGTCATGAGCCTCATGTTGATTATTTTTATGGTTTTCTAGGTTTAATTTATGATGGTTTTAATGATATTACTACAATTAAAAAAAAAATGCGAGTATTCTTCATCTCTTCTACTAAACATTTAGTAGTTGAGGAAGCTGATGTGGAAGAATACCTTCAGTTTGCTAAAAGAAATGAACTAATAAAGATTGAAGAAGATGAGACTATTACTCTCACTGGAAAAGGAAAAACACTCACAGAGTCATGTTATCATACTAATGCTCACACTTCATATTGGATGAGAATCTTTTTTTCTGAAAAAACAGTTATGCTCGGTACTGCATTATTTTTAATAATTTTATCATCCTTAAAAATAGTATTAGGAATTCAATTAGCTTCCCAAGGTATGATAACAGAAGGTTTTGAAAATCTTACTGACATCATCAAAATCGGGATTATTGGAATTCTGAGTATAAGATTAAAAAAGGATATGCTTGCAAGTGTAATAATAATCTTTTTGATGATGTTTACTGGGGCTACTATGATATGGTCAGGTGTAGATGCATTATTTAATCCTACACCAATCACTCCAACAGTCCAATCATATCTGGTTGGCTTTTTTTCAATGGGAATAAATGGAGGATTAATGTTTCTCAAGGGGATTGTAGGTAGAAATTCAGGAAATCTCTCTCTCCTGAGTGATTCAAAAGATTCAGAATTAAACATAAAGATATCATTTGGAGTAATTATTGGACTAACATTTGCAATATTTAAGTATTATTTTGTTGATGCTATTGTTGGAATTATTATCGCAATTATTATCTATAAAGAAGGAATTGAAATATTATATAAACTAATAGTGAAAAATAAGGAATTTGATATTTCTGAGTTTAGAGTTGCTGGAGATAATATTTATTATAATCATCTCACCACATATATTTTTGCCAGTATAAGGCGTGAGCGTCTCACTCGTAGTAATTTGCTTGAAAATTTTGAAGAAGGACTTATCCTTGGTCGTAATTATTATCAAGGCTTTGCTGATTTCTTTTATAGTAATTTAGGGAAAAATATTGCTGAAAGTCATCTTAATAAACTAATTAAAGATAAATATATTGAAGAGTTAGATGGAGAATTAACCCTTACTCATAAGGGATTAAAATATTTCTACAAAGCAAAGGCAAAAGAATTTCAATCTCGAGCAAATAAAATTTATGAAGGTGTAAATATTCGGAGTGGTCATATATACTGTATTATTTTTCTGATTGTATTAGTATTATTAATAGTCTTTGCTAATAGTATTAATACCTGGTTGAATAGTTTCTGAACAGTGTGAACATATGTATTTCTTGTATTTGTAATCTTATTGAATTAAATATAAAGAAAGGACTCATTTGAAAAGATAAATTTTATTAATTTCTCAATTGTAATTCTTCTTAATTAATTTTGATAAGTAGAGAAAAAAAATGTCAAAAGTTAGAAATGTTTATAAAGAAATTGAACATGTAGTAGGAGATGATTTTATAAGCGATGCAGATTTCATGAAGGCTGCCTATTCAAGAAATGTAGATCCTGCGTTTCCCGATAGATGGGCAGATATGATCGTTCGACCAGGAACTCCCGAAGAAGTCTCCGAAATCGTTAAAATTGCGAATAAATATAAAATCCACATGGTTCCTAGAGGTGGAGGTGCAGACCTTGTTGGTGGTTCGACAACTGAAGGGGGAATTCTTATTGATCTTACCCGAATGAATAAAATCTTGGAAATTAATGAAGATGATTATTATTATGTAGTTGAGTGTGGAGTTACGTGGGGAGCATTATTATCAGAATTACATCCAAGAGGTTTAACATCTGGGGTTACCGGACCGGGAAGTGGTTTCTCTGCAACGATTGGTGGTGGATTATCAAATAGTACTGCTGGAGGGGGTTCTACAAAATACGGGTTGGTTCCAGACGTGTGTTTAGGTGTCGAAGTTGTTTTACCAGGACCAGAGGGCAGAATTATAAATACTGGGGCAGCCTCTAACCAATATGCTACACCTTTCTGTCGATATGGAGTTGCCCCTGACTTCACAGGATTATTCATGGGGGATGTTGGGACTTTAGGAATTAAGACAAAAGCCTTTATGCGACTTTTTGCTGATCCTCCATATAAAGCATCCCGTTTATACGCATTCAGTAAAAATAATTACAATATGGTGTTTGCGAAAGCTCACAAGTTAAGAAAGGAGATAGGAGATGGATTACTTGGTTTAAGCGTATTGCCGTATGAAATAAGCATGATGATGGCTGCTCGAAGACCTGCAGGATCTCCCAGAATAAGAATTAAAGGGCCAATAGCAGCGATAAATTTGGAAGCGACAGATCAGAGAATTTTAGATGTATATATTGAAAAAGTTGATGAAATAATGACAAAAGATGAGGATACTCGCCCTTTTACTTTTCAGGAAGTCGACCCAACTATAGAAAGACCTGACACTTGGCAATATAACTTAAAA
>JAHQWY010000144.1 GCA_029856445.1 Promethearchaeia archaeon | reverse complement strand
AGAACGATTTAGATTCATATTTACAAATGCTTTATGAGAGAATAACTCTATTTGAAAAATTACTATCTCCAACAGGATTATTATTTATTCATTTAGATTGGCATGCGAGTCATTATATAAGATTGATATTAGACGAGGTTTTTGGGGAAAATAATTTTGTGAATAATATTGTATGGTATTACTATAACAAATATTCTACTGGGAAGAAAAATTTACCACGCGCTTATGATAACATCCTATTATATTCAAAGTCAGATAAATATACTTTTAATGAAATTAGAATCCCTCGTAAGAAGCCAAAAAAACAGTTGATGAGGACCAATATTAATGGTGTACTGAAAAATTTAAAAGACAAGAACGGGCATGTGCAATATAGAACTGTTAAAGATAAAAAATTAGACGATGTTTGGAAAATCCCTTGTTTACAACCCGCTTCAAAGGAGTGGACAGGATTCCCTACTCAAAAACATCACACTCTACTTGAAAGAATAATAGAACTTGGGTCTAATGAGGGAGATCTGATTGCTGACTTCTTTTGTGGATCAGGTACGACTCTTTTAGCTGCAGAAAAGGTAAAAAGAAGATGGATCGGATGCGACATTTCTCAATACTCTATTTATTTAACTCAGAAACGCCTTTTAAATTATCAAATTAAAAATCAACTTAATTATCCATTTGATTTATCAACTCATATTGATAAAAAGAAAAGCGATCTTATTGATTCAGGATTTTTCCAAAAAGATCTTTCCATAAAAAGAAAGAAATAAAACTTCAGTAACTATCCTTGTGGAATTCTATATTATAACCGAGATATTTAGATAGTGCTTCATAAACAATATCACCGACGCTATTTAATGTTGCAGCAACATGGTGTGCAAATCCACCTAAGCACAATGATTTTAAGAGCTTTTGTAAGTTTGGAATCTCAACTACCCCAAAACCACCAAAAGTATCTAAGGGATCATCGGTGTAAATCCCTTCTGTGAGAATAGCCTTAATCTCTCCAAATAAGTCATCTGTTTCAATTCTAAGAAGGGTGCATTTTTTGCTTTTAATTCGTCCCTGAATTGCCCCATAACTTACTTCACCTCCTTTTAGATCTGAAATTATTGGATGAATAGTCATTCTTGTATCTTGAAAAAATGATTTTGGTAGATTGCTACAATGAAAAAGAACCATTTTATTAGGATCTTCTCCATAATTATTATTCCAATCTAATATTGCTGAGGGAGTGTTAGAAGCAATTTGCAGAATAAGCATCCCAATTAATCCTGAAATGTCAACTTCACATGCAGCAGGTACAAGTCCTTCGCTAAACATAGACATTACAGCACAGGGTACAATACCCAAATTATCCTGAATTGAAGGCCAGCATTGAAAAGCAAAACCATCTAAATCATTTTCAATTATCCAATTTTCAACAACAACTGCTAATTTTGCAAGCTTTATAACTCCATCTTCTGAAAATGTTGTAGTAGATGTATAATTTTTTATAAATTCAACTTTATCTTTCACTTTTGGATCATTGTCCTTTAAATCTTTAATTTGTCCAAGAATTTCAGATAAATCAATTGGTTCTACGCTTATTCCATTAAATTCCAAAATTTTTTCACTGTATCTCACAGTTTCAAAAGCATTAGGTCTCGTTCCAATTTGACCTAACCTCGCATTCCTAAGATTTTTCGCAATGCTGCAAATTTTCTCGAATTTTATTATATCATTTTTAAAAATTTCTGACCTAATAGGGCATGTATGGGATTTAGTTAGTGTAAATGGTATTCCATATTGATATAAAACGCTGGTAACAGAGATTTTCCCACAAAATGCATCTCTTCTATTTGTTCTGCCCATTTCGCCAAGTTTATCTGATGATGCCTGAATTAGGATAGGAACATTAAGATCTGCTAACTTGATTGCGTTGGCAATACCTTTTTCATCCCCAAAATTAGGTAAAATCACTAATATTCCTATAATACTTTTTTTATTTTCTTTAAACAACTCAGCACATTTTTTTGCATCGTCATATGTTTCCACAACTCCGTATTTTGTATCCTCTTCATTCAAAATAACAAAATTATAATTTAATTCCTTTAAAACATCTATAATTGCAGTTCTTCCCTCTATAGCAAGATGATCGGGAAAAACATCACGATTTCCAACAATTACACCAAATGTACCTCTTTCAATTTCTTTATTAAGAACGGACATCTTTTATCTCCTAAAATTAATTTTTAAAAAATTTAATTATAGTGAGTTAATTAAAGAATTTAAATTTAAAATAATAATTTATTATTGGGTTTATGAGTTTAATAACAAGGATACCTAATAGATTAAAAGAACTCTGGGAGCATAAGGTTTTCCGTTACGCACTAATCCTTCACATTTTTTACTTCACGCTTTCAATTGTTTTGTTTTTTTTTCTTTATAAGGAGAAGAATGATTTTATTATCTTTTATAATGTTGGAGATATATTTCTAAATGATATCGAAAACTTGTATAACCAAACGAATTATCTATGGGATTTTAGATATTTTCCCTTATCAGCACTTTTTTTTATACCCTATTCAGTTTTCAATTTTGAAACCGCATTTATAATATTTAATGTTTTTAACATTATACTAAATATTTTAATTTGTATAATCCTCTATAAAATAATTCTTTTAGTTAGGAATAAGGATCATGAAAACGACGATAAAAGAGTCATATTATATGTCTGTGTATACTTAATGGGTTTACCGCATGTATTGAATTATATTTATGGACAAATTAATCTATATATTACACTATTTATCTTAATATCACTCTACATTTTTTTAAAGTATGAAGAAATTAAATGGGAATTAATAGGAAGTGTAATTTTAGGAATAGGTATATTAATTAAACCTACAGCTATTTTCTTAATTCCATTTTTGATTATTTTAAGATTTGATTTTCAAAATAAACAAGTTAAATTTGATTTTTCTATAACAATGGTAAGGTTATTAGGTGTTATATTACCAGTACTATTAAATTTCATTTTATTTGTTATTTTTCCTCCTTTATGGGAAGGTTTTTTAGACACTAACTTCACAGGTACCAATCCTATTGCTCTAAATTTTTCTTTTAGTATTACTAAACTAATAACTAACTTCTGTTATTTTTACAATATCCCATTTAATCAACTTTATATATTGTTTGGAGTTGTCTGTATAATAGGGGGTTTAGGTTTCATCCTTTTTATTTTTAGAAGATTTGAAAAAGATTCAATTATTTATAGCTTTGCGTTTGGGATTACTATTATGTTACTTGTGTACTATGATTCATGGGACCATCACCTATTAAATTTAACTCCTATCTTAATTATTATGATATTTAATCTTCCTAGACATTCAGAAATTACAAATTCTATCAAACCAAGTTTATTTTTCTTTAGCTTTTTTGATCTTGTTTTAGTAGGAATTTGGTATCTTATATACCCCTTATTCCCTTTTAATTTTGGGTCTACAATCTTCTTATTAGTTTCATTGTATGGTATTATTAAATATTGTTATAAAAAGAAAAGAAACTATTTTATGGAGGAATAGAAAATTGAAGTATAGACAATATTTAATCAGCTTTCTTATTTTTTCTCTTTTATTCAGTGGAATAGTCTTAAACGTAAATGCTATTAATTATAAAATAGGTGTCAATGAAAATGATGAATTTATATGGAAATGTAAAGTGTGTAATACTCCTGAAATGAGTGTTATTTTTGGGCTTGGATGGAATAACAATTCAGGAATTTTTCAAAATTTAAACAAAGGAACAAGGATGAAATGGGAAATAAATACAGTTGAAGTAAATGAAACTGCCAATAAAATTGAATTCAGCATATGGTTTTGGACTCAAAATGAAAGTTGGGGTGTTAATGATATTGACTCTCAAATGA
This sequence comes from Promethearchaeia archaeon, assembly GCA_029856445.1. Lineage (GTDB taxonomy): Archaea > Asgardarchaeota > Lokiarchaeia > Sigyniarchaeales > SOKP01 > Loki-b32. The sequence goes on along the minus strand of JAHQWY010000144.1, from coordinate 4,987 downwards.
TATATCTCAAAAATCCAAAAGCTTACACTGCAGAGTTAAACATTTCAACTGACAATTCATTTGTTCCATTCCTATTTCCTATTCCAGTAGGCGAATACATGGGAAATCTAAATTTAAGCGTATGGTATGATGTAGATAGTAGGGTCTTGCCAACACTAAATGTCGAAATCTCTAAGGATGGTATTAGGACGGGTTATCCTAGTAAGGAAATTGAGATCATCGCAATCTATAATGATAAAGGGATTCTAAGCTCGTACAAACTTTATACGAAAGGACATGTAGTAATTGTTGATATTGCTCTTGATTTTTTACCTTTTTATGTGATCCCAACTTTGATTATATTATTTACAGTTTTATCTCTGGGAATAATTGTATATATTATTAAAAAATATAAATCCATTAGTCTATCAAAACCCAAATAAATATGAATTTGCAAAAGTTTTTATCTAAATTAAAAGAAAGATTTGGAGAACTCTGGAATTATAAAGCATTTAAGTTTGCTGTTATTATTCATGGGGGATACTTTATATTCTCGATAATTTTAACACTTATTTTCTTTCGAAACAAAAATGATTTCAGAGTTTATTATGATGTTGGAGGTGTTGTACTAAAAGATATTAATAATCTCTATACTACATCATATAATTGGCCTTTTAGGTATTTACCAATAGCTTCCTTGTTTTTTGTACCTTTTAAATTAATGGGTTTTGATTTAGGTTTTGTTGTATTTAATTCTATTAATTTTTTTCTGAATATTTTGATATGCGTTATTCTCTATAGAATTATAATTTTAATCAGAGCAAATAATCATGAAAAAGAGGAAAATAGGGTAATACTCTTTATTAGCATATATTTAATGAGTTTACCAAATTTTTTCAATTATATCCTAGGCCAGATTAATTTATATGTGACTCTATTAATTTTATTATCATTATATATTTATCTGAATTACAATGATATAAAATGGGAATTATTAGCAAGCATATTTCTTGGAATAAGTATACTAATAAAGCCAATAACGATTTTTATGATTCCTTTCATCCTAATTATTCATTTTGATTTAAAAGAAAAAAAATTGTATTTTGATCTCTTTCATAGCTTTATTCGATTGAGTGGAATTATAATACCCTTATCTCTTAATCTTATAATGTTTTTAACCATACCTAATTTATTAAATGGATTCATTGAAGTTAACTTTACAAGCTCAGAACCTTCTCAGATAAATCACTCATTTAGCATAACAAAACTTATTATTAATTTCTTATATTTCATTGGTTTCACGGAAGATCAAATACTAACCCTTCAAATGCCTTTATTTTTCATAATAGCAGTTATTTTTCTCTTTATAGGATTCACTCCATTTTTGATTAGAAGTACAATTCACTATTCTGAACTATATGGTTATTGCTTTGGGATTTCAATTATGTTTCTTTGCTATTTTGATTCATGGGATCATCATTTACTTAATTTAACACCTTTGCTGATAATAATTATATTTAATTTACCAAGAGATTCCAAATTAACTAAAAATTACATCAAACCTAGTTTAATCTTTTTGAGTTTTTTTGATCTTCCATTCATGGGTCTATTTTTTTTATCTAAAAGTTTTTTCCCCTTCAATTTTGGGAGTACGATATTCCTTATTTTAATCTTCTATGTATTAATTAAATACAGTATCACAAAAAATAATCCGATTTAGTTTATTATAACGATGGAAATAATTCCTGCTATAGATATTAGTAATGGGAAGTGTGTGCGCTTATATCAAGGGCTAAAAGGTACTGAAAAAGTGTATTATGAGGACCCTCTTGAGGCTATCAATTTTTGGATTAATAAGGGAGCAAATAGAATTAATATCATAGATTTAGACGGCGCATGGGGATCAGATGTTAATAAAAGATTACTTAAAGAGATAATTGGTAAAGCTTCTAATAAATTGAAGGTTCAAGTAGGAGGAGGTATACGAGATATTGAAGAAGCTTCAAACCTTATTAATATTGGGGCAGATCGTATAATAATTGGAACAATTGCGATATTGGAACCTAAAATAGTTCAGAAATTAGTACAAATGATTGGTGCCGAAAAGTTAATTGTTGCTATAGATTATCATAGTGAAAAAATCGCTATTCAAGGATGGACAAAACTTTCTCATAAGAATCCCTTTAGTTTTGCAAAAAAAATTAAGAAAATGGGTGTAAAAATTATATTATTTTCATCAATTAAAGCAGATGGGACTTTGTCTGGACCTGATTTCCAAAATATACAGAAAATGATAAAAACTGTGAAAAATGTTTCATTATATGTGGCAGGAGGGGTTCGAAATATCAAAGATCTTGATCATCTGAACAAAATTGGCGTTAAAGGTGTCGTAATTGGTAGAGCTTTTTATGAACAGAAAATTCCATTTTCAATAATCAAAAATTCTAAATATGATGATAAAAATATATTTAAAGAAGACTAAGAATTATTTTTAGAATTCCATAGAGAAATATTGTCGAAAAATGTTTGAAGAATTTTATTTACCGCCCTTATTAGTTGTTTTCGTACCAGCATTTACTTTAGGGTTTCTCCATACCGCAATTCCATGTGAGGACAAAGCAATCTTCTTTTTTTGGTCATTTGGTATTTCTAAAACTCCGTTAAGGAGTATTGTAATTCTAGTTCTTTATGGCATAGGTTTAATTTCTTCTAATTTGATAATTGCTTTTATTACAATATTTATAAGTTTCCTTGTTCAAATATCTATCCCGCATATTATTCCTGATGATTATACTATTAATTTTTTTGGGGCTGTTGTTTCTATGTTCGCAGGTATAATTCTATTGTTTTTTATAATAAGAAGAAAATATATGCCGCATTCAAAGCATAAAGATGAAATTAGTGAGTTAAATTGGCAAAAAAAGAAAACACCATATCTTTTTGGCATTTTAGCTGGTTTTGCTCCATGCATCTTTGAACTACTTATATATTCTCAATGTTTACAATATTCACTCTCGGGAAACATTTTTGATGCTATTTTTAGTGTATTCTATTTTTCTTTGGGAACATTTGTGGGACTGTTCCCCCTGGCTTTGGCAAAACATGGAACAACTCAAATTTTAAAAGCAAGAGAACCTAAAACTAATTGGATATTACTCACTATGATATTTATAATAATAGTATTTAATGCAACCGTAATGATTTTATCATTTTTGCGAATCCGTGTTTTTCCAGAAGTGTCTTTTTAATAATTCTGGCAACATCTTATAAGAATTTAGGGAAAAAGTTAATTATATCTTAATTATTCATATTAATAGAAATTACTAAAATTTGGTCTATTAAAATATTTTAAGCCAGATTTTTTATATAATTATATAGATTTCATAAAACTAAAAAGATTTGAAATAATGGATTGCCTGTTCTGTGAAAGTAAAGAAATCGATTTTACGTGCGAAAAATGTAAATCCAGTTTTTGTATTAATCATATTGCGACTACAGAAATTCATGAGTGTAAAAAACATAATATTATTTACTCAAAAGCAAAAGCTTCAGAAAGAAATTTTAAATGTACTGTAGTTGAAGAAAGTGAATGTCCTATTTGTAAATCTCTTTTAAGATTAGAAAGATTGTCTTCAGGTCAATATTATCTAGAATGCACAAATGCTCAGTGCCCAGAATCATGGAATTCTTATTTAAAGACTCCTGGGATATTTTTTCCTACAAAGGAAAAATTAGCAAGAGAGGCATTAAGATATAATCTTATTAAAGGAAATAGATTAACCCTATGTAGTAAGAAATTAAGGCATATAATAGGAAAAGAAATTTGTCCCAATTGTTTTCTAGACTTATTAAAAAGAGCACCTCTCATAAATTTTTCAACTATAATGAATTCATTTAATATTTCTGCAGACCAAATGATTAAATTCATAAATAAGTATATGGATGAAGAAAGAATATATGGAATAATTGATCAAAAGAATCAAATGTTTTATTACATTTCCCCAGAAATGAGGGAAAAACTTTTAGCTAAGTTTAATGATGAAGGGATTATAAAAGTCGATGAATTATCTGTAATGCTGGATATGAGTAGTGAAATTGCTCGTAAAGTTATATACAAGTTGATCAATCAGTACCAAATAAAGGGAGCCTTTTCACAAGATAAAAATATATATTATACTCAAAAGTATATTTTAGACAATTTAATAGAAGAAATTAAGAAAAAAGGAAGAATTTCAATAAAAACCTTAGCTGATAACTTGAATCTACCAAATGAACTAGTTAAATCTTTTTGTGTTAATTTAATGAGAACTAAAGCTGTCAATGGTTATTTTGCTGATAGAGGGAACGAAGTTATTACAGCTAATCAGATTTTTAACGAAATTAAAGCCTATTCTAAAGATATGGGCCTATTTGAACTTAATAAACTCGCTTCAAAACTAAAAATAGCTGTAGAATTAGCAAGAAAAAGTCTTCATGAATTAATAAAAACGGGAAAAATCAATGGTTTATTCACTCAAAGAAGAGAATTTATGACAAATAAACATATGGAGCAAAAAATTAAAGAAATCGCCAGAGCTTACAGAACTATGCCTTTAAGAGAACTTTCAAATAGATTAGGAGTAACCGAATCAAGCATTGAAGAAAATTTGGCACAAATTATTGCACGAGGAGATATTGATGGATATATTGACATGTCGAAAAGAAATTTTACTGCCTATTCCGTACCAAGAGAACAACCTCAAACTAAAAAAGAAGACGTTAAGCCATCCGATGAAGGCAAGATAGAAGTAGTTCGTGATTATGATTTCGTCGGTGGACAGTTACATTTTAAAGTTGCGGTAAGAAATAAAACAGATATGGCAATAAATTCAGTTAAAGTGATTTTAGATGCTCCAAGCTCTTATAAAATTAAAAACCCATTGATTAATATCCCAGTTATTGAGGCTAAAAATTCCAGGGGCGTTGATTTCTATTTAGAGCCAAAAGAATGTGGTATTTCCTCAATTGG
>JAHQWY010000143.1 GCA_029856445.1 Promethearchaeia archaeon | reverse complement strand
ATAGCAGTTGGATTTACTATCGGTATATTGTCTGATGCTCCAGATGGATTAGAACGTGTATTGATCGATCAAAATGGTGAATCATGGTTAGATAATTTAATATCCCCATGGATACCTTTATTTAGTTTTATTACTAATGACTATGGTGCTGCCATTTTAGGTATTGTTCTTTCTATTTTTGTGATGTCTTCTTCATTCTACTTGATTATGCGATATAGAAAAAACTATACAGTTAAATCTATAGATCCTCATGAGTCAAATTGAAAAAGTATAAATTACTTTAGAAGAAAATTCTTGATAATGTAATATAATTCTCTTTAATTTCCTCCGATGCAATTAATATTTTTCATTAAATCTCCAACTGTTAATGTTGATAACTTTACAATTAAAAATATTCCGGGATCTTCTGGCAGATTAGATGTAATTTCAAGGTGTATATTAGCTGCTATACTAACTGAAGGAGATTTTGAAATAAATGTTAAGATATGGGTCTTTTTAGACAATTATGGGACATATATTTTCGATCCAGAACTGTTCAATCATGGAAATTTTCCAAAAAATGAATTAATGTTATCTAAGCATCTTGTAAGATTCCTAATTAAATACAATTTAGAAGAAATACCATATAATAATCCACTTAAGGCGATTAGAACTTCTACCCTGAATATATCGAAAGCAATAGAGAAATTTCAAAAAATAAATTATAATATATTTACTTTACGAGAAGAAGGTAATGATTTTTTCAAGCTGAAAAATAGAATTCAAAAAATGAATAATATTTTGTTTATTATCGGAAGTCAGGAAGATGATTTTCTTAATTCAAAAGAATTATTAGCTCTAAAAATTCCAACCATAAGCATTGGAAATCAATCATATTTGGCTTCTTCGGTTATTAGATTGTTGAAATTACACATTTTATTGTTATAATAAATTTTTTATTAGAAAGAAATTTTAAAATTATTAATCTAAATTATAGGAGTTCAGGATACATATAGGATTTGAATGAAATAAAAGATACACAGAAAAGGGTTCGACAAAGAGAAATTTCACTTAGATATATAGATCGTCCAGTAGACTTTCTAATTAAACATAACATTACCCCAAATACAATTTCTTTCGTAGGATTCATCTGTTTGATAGTTTCCTCCTTAATAATTGCTATATTTGGATTATATTTTTCTGTATACCTTTCTTGGATTATTCCTAGTATCATGGGAATAGGTGGTGCGATGGATTTATTTGATGGGGAAGTGGCAAGAAGAACAGAAAAAGAAACTCAAGCCGGAGCATTTTTAGATTCAAATTTAGATAGATTATCTGATGCTATTTGTATTATAGGATTGATTTATGGAGGTTTGTTAGACTACTTATTAGGCTATATAATTCTATTTTTAGTTATTATGATTTCCTACATTCGTTCAAGAGCTGAAAATGAAGGTGTTAATATGAAAGGTGTTGGATTTATGGAGCGAGCTGAACGGATCCTATTTTTGCTTTTTACTATAATTATAGAATTAATATTCTATTTTATAACAGACCTTTCGTTTGATGAACCTTTTGCATTTGCGATCCCCTTTATCACTAGAATACCAGTTACACCAGTCTTTCTTATTGGTATAATTCTTTTCACAATTACCTTAATTTATACTGTCCTTCAAAGATTAAATCATACATTTAAGACTTTAAAAGTATAAATCTAAATAATGCTAATATTTGTCTAAATTTATAGAAGAAAATCCTACCAATTTATTTTAAAATTTTATGAAGGTTAAGGAAAAATTTTTTAAGTTTTATAAAATTAATTCTCTTTAGAATTTTTTTAAATAACTAAACAAAATTAAAACTAGCTGATTTTTATTCCTAAAAAGAGAAAAAGTGGGGGAAAAACTGGAAGCCAGAAGGGTCAAGACAGCAAAGTTCAATGCTATAAATGTGGTCGATTTGTTGCTCGTAGTAAAGCTAAAGCTGTTACAAGAAGAACTTCTCTAGTGGATGCTAGAATGTATACTGAACTTAAAAAAGCAGGGACAATAATACAGAGTTCTTCTTCGACCAAATATTATTGTATTTCGTGCGCCATCCATAGTCATCAAATTTCACAACGAGACAAATCAGTAAGGAGAACTTGAATAATCCTATAACATATAGAGACCTTTGGGATGTTAACAGGAAATTATGTTTCTGTTTATTAAGTTGCTTCTCTTTTCGATAAATCAGATAGAAAACTATATTACAAATTCAATTGTTTAAAGAAGGATGGAAGAGTATAATTAATTTTAACTTGATCTTTTTGAGTAATTTCAATAATAGCACGGATTAAATAATCATTTTTCAGATCCTCATCAGGTTCATAAATCTTTACCTTTGCTGTCGGTTTTATTTTAAGGGTATAATTTTCTGCTATCCCAACAACATTTTCATTTGTTTTTAGAAGAATCCCTAACAAGCCTAATTCATAATGAGATACGATAAAGAGTATTTGGTTTTGATCACTAAAGTTTTTTTCAAAATAAACTACTTCGAGGAAATCTTCTTTAAGTTCTTTTGGTAATTTTGAAAAGGGGATAACTTTATTCTTCCCCGTGATATAAGGGAATGGTGTATAAAATAATAGATTAAAACTTGAAATTTTTTTTATTTGTTCATTATATTTTTCCACGTCTTTTATTGAATAAGCTTTATCTAAAAGCAGATCTAACTTATCAACCATATCCTCTGCTGAATAGCCAACTAATACGGTGGCTATATAAGATCTCTTGAGTTTCTCAATTAATATTTCACTTTTCAATGTTAATTTATAATCAATAGAGATCTCTAATGCTTGATTGTATAAATTTGCTGCAATTTGAGAATGTCCTAAAGCTAAGAAATAATCACCTAATTCACTAAATACTATAATAGCATCAAGAAAGTTCTCATCTAGATTCATAGTTGAAATTTCTTCCATTAAAATCATTGCTGTTTCTTTATCTTCACCTTGTATAAACAGAGCAATAGCTTTTCCTATTAAACATTTTAATTTTAATCTATCATCTTCATAAATTTCCGCTAATTCCTCTGTAAAGTTATACTGCATGATTGCATTTTTATATAATCCGTGAAATATGTAGATTAAAGCCTTAACATAATTTAGAGTTAAACAAGTTTTATGATTATGGATGATTGTAGAGAATAAAGCTGCCCTATCAAGTGAGCTTATGGACGAATTAATTCTACCGAGTGACACCAGTAGAAAGGCTCTTAAAAACTCCATTTTGCTGATCTCTGAGCAAATAAGCTGTTCAACTATTTCATAGTCTTTAATTTTTGTTAACTGTCCTGATGCAACTTGAAGTAATGAAATTAAAAATTTATTCCCCTTTTTCAAATGTTTTACAGCTTCTTTTGATTCACTCTTTTCAATCGCTTCTCTTGCTCTGTTCATATATTCTCTAGAAATTTTCAAATTCTCAAGGAATTTTATTATACCCATTACTTTTTCCTCCTCACTCTTTGGAAGGTCTTGGTTAGAGATATACTTTTCAGCAATATTAATATCTTCTAAGTACCTAGAGGCACCGATGTCAAATTTCATACCTACATCTGGATTCTCTAATTCAATATCTTGTGTTAAAATAGAGTCCTCAGTAACCGTTATTGCTTTTTCAATCAACCAAGTAATCTTTTGTTCTGCAGGATAGGTTTTAGAGCGTTCAATCATGTAGGATAATGTATAATTTAGACTTCTCTTCCAAATATCTTTGAAATATTTCCTCAATTGAACATTAGTGGTAGTTCTTTGTATTTTTAGTAGAAAACTCGAAAGGGATAATATATTAATTCTTCCTTTATAAAGTAAACTAGTATTTTTTACCAGCTTAAAATCATCAGTTACTAGGTGAATCGGAGCAGATTCTACGTCATTTATTAAGTTCTTCGCAATATAAACCAATGAAAGATCTGGATCTTGAGCAGGAAATCTTATGTTGTATGGGATGAGGTCATTCTTTATATCTTCAATTTCTATAGGTAATATCTCCTTAACATTCAAAATTTGCCTTAATTTATCTCTATAGGTGTGAGGGGCTTTAATTTCATTAAAAACTACTTCAGAGATATAGAATTCATAACCTAACTCCTTCCCTGCTTTTTCTAAATTTCCTAAGATATTTCGAGCTCTAATTTGAAGCATACAAATAAAGAAATTAGCATCAAACACCAAATATTCTTTTTTGCTGGGCATCTATATTCAATGGTAATTAAAATTCGAAATAAAAATCTTAATTAAATATATATTAAATAGTAAAATATTATAATGTTTTTTTATTGCTAAGAATAAAAACAATTAAAGATCATTGATTTTTAGTTGTAGATTAATTTTACAAATGTGGTTGCTATTAGAATTTTTGATGTTATAGGATATTCTGGTTCAGGGAAGACATACTTTATTATGAATGCGATAAAATTACTCAAACTAAAAATGCATTTGAATGTTGCAGTGATTAAGAATGTTAAACATCATCAAATTGATGAGAAAGGAAAGGATTCCCATATATTTACAGAATCTGGAGCATGTTATTCAGTAATTCAAAATCTCAATAAAGAAATGGCTGTTTTTTTGAATGCACGAGATATTAACTTTGATAGATTAATTAAATGGCTTGATCAAGGTCCCTATGAAATTGATGTAATATTTACCGAGGGATTTAGGAATCTGAATAATCCTACAATTCTGTGTATAAGCAAAATAGATGAGATTGAACCTCAATTAACCGACAACGTGAAAATGATTTCTGGGATAATTTGTGGAAAAAAAAGTTATAATAAGATAACTTTGGGTATACCTATTCTTAATATAGAAGAAGATTTTCAGAGATTTTTAGATATTTTTGATATAACATGAAATTATTCAAATCTTTTCCAAAAAGAGGCTATTTGTTGACAAACTAACTTAAACTCTTTTACCATTTGCTCATCTTTAAGATCTGAGATGAAATAATCGCTTAATTTTTCATAAATTTCGATCTTATTTAAGGATCTCGCAGAGTTTTTAATATTTAAGATAAAATTGTTTAATGGAATAATAATTTCATGAATGAGCCATTCTTCGAAAAAGGGTTGATCTGAGAAAGATTGAATATTATAAGTGATCATAATTTGGATTAACTCTTCATCAGAGTAAAAATGATCGTCTGGAATCATGATATTATATTTTTCCATTTCCAGTTTAAGGTATTCTTTATTTAAACTGATTATATAATCAGGCCAAACATCATCTGAGTAGTTTATATCTTGAAACACAAATAATTCTAATACTCTTAAAGCAATGTTTTTTCCAATATAACGACTCCGTGGATCAATGAAGTTTACAGAGGCATCTTCCGGATTAGATCTAAGAAAGATCTTATCTATTAAAACATAAAGAATTCTGCATATATGATCAACTACTATATTGAATGAGAAGGGTGTATTTTCAGGATTTTCAGAGAGGTTTTTATTTTCCTTATCAAGCTTCATTGAAAAATCTGTATTAAAACTCTTTAAAAAGGTCTTAAAAAAACCATAATTGAGCTCTGATATATTTTTTTTAAATAATTTATGAAAAAATGGATTTATGTGTTCGATATTCGATAATGTAGAGATAAAGTTGAGAAATTCATTAATATTATTAATTGAATTAGCACTAATTACCTCTTCAATATTTTTATTATAATTGTCTAAGTTTTTTTTAAACTTCTCAGGTAAAAATAATACATCTCCTACTTCTAATGCTTCTAAACCACTTCCTAAAAAATATTTCAAATATAAAAAAAATAGATTTAACTGAGATTTCTGAGATGGTAAATTATTTGCTTGAAATGTTGAATAAAGGGTTGATTTTCTATCAAGATAATCAAAAAATTTAATTACAGAATTCTTTTTAGTATCGCTGTAATTATCCAGATTAATTAAAAATCCCTTTTTTATTATATCAATTTTGGAAAAAATAGAATCTTCTACTCTTGACCCGACAAAATTAAAGAAATCCAACAATGGTGAAAAGCTTTGAAGTAAAATGCATTTTTTGTAAAAATAATAAAGTAAGTCAACTAATTTCTCCTTACCATATACATATTCATCTAAAGCTATTTGATATAGATTTTCTCTTCCTTCTAGTAGTGTTTCATTATAATTTTCAGGGATACCCTTAAATTGTCTCAAAAAGTAGTAGAGGACCATGCTATAATATTTGTGAAAAATTTCATCCTTGCTATCTTTTATAATAATCATGAAATCTAGAGTTTCACTATTATCTCCTTTTTCAACTTTGACACCATCAAGTAAAACAAAGATTTTTTCTCGAATTGTCTTTCTAATTACTATTCCTAAGATTCTAACTAGGAAAAATAAATAACCGGTAGGAAACGTAAATCCATTAAGTAGTTCCCCTTCAAATTCTTTGGTTGTTTTATTAAAATATTCAATTTCTTCAGAAGATAGTTCATAATTATATTCAAAAAATAGGATTTTTTCGGAGATTTTTTCTTTTATAATTAATTTCAATGAGTTTTCGTTAAATCCAAAGAAGTATTGTAGAAAATAACTAAAGAAATCTTGGAAATTTTTATAGAAAAAAGTTGTAAAGGTTTTTTTTATTATTCTTTTTTGGTTCTTTTGGTTAAATTCTTCCCATCGAAAACTAATTTCATCCTGAAAGTCTTTAAATTTCTCTTTTTTCCTTTCTAATATTTCAAAAAACACATCTGTCTCAAATCTTAGGTTAAAATTATGACCTCTATTTTTTTTTTCGATAAAACCTAAGATATCTCTTAGTTCTTTATTAACCAAATTTGATCATTCAATTCTTCAATTACATTTTATATTCTAAACTATAGAACCCTAAAAAAAATAGAGTTAATTATTAATAAAATAAAAACATGAAAATAAAAATATTGTTTAATGATAAAAATGTATTAAAACGGGCTATATTGCTGTAATTCAAAAAATTTTTGTTATCTCATCAGTTTCAGAATAACTTAAGGGACTTGACTTTCCATTATTCTCTTTAATCATCAAACCTTTCTCTGCATTAACGAAATTACCAATTTTTTCGGCGTGAATTTTATTTTTTTTTAATAAATCAACTAAATCTTGGCTTAAATCATCATCTAAAGCAATTAATAGAGATCCTGATGAAATTGTACCCATCGGGTCTAAATCATAAGCTTTACTCAATATTGAGGATTCAGGGAGAATATTAATCTTCTCTTTTTGAACTATTATTCCTGTTTTCGATGCAATAGCCATTTCAGCGAGACCCGTAGCAAGTCCTCCTTCAGTTGGATCATGAAATGACTTTATTTTAAAGTTATTATTAGCTAATAACGCTTCTTTAAATACACTTATTCCTGGTTCGTAAAGATAATTCTTACATTTTTCGATAAAATCTGAATTGAATCCCCTATCTTTTAACTCACCTTCTTTTTCACGGCTTATTATTGAAGTCCCCTCAATAAAAATTCCTTTTGTAAGAATTATCGCATCCCCTGGTTCTGCTCCTGATGTACGAACAAGTTTTTCTTTCTCAACCTCTCCTAACAAAGATCCAATTACCATAGGTCTATCAATTTTTGGTGTGATTTCTGTATGTCCTCCTATTACAGTAATTCCCATAGATTTACAAGTATCATGAATATCTTTAAATATATTCTCAATAAGGCTATTTGTTGTACTTTTTTGAGGTAATAAGATTGTTGTTTGGAACCATTTAGGTTTAGCTCCAGTGCAAACGACATCATTGACATTAATATTTACAACGTAATACCCTATATGGTCAGTAGCAAAAGTAATTGGATCAATTTTAGCAACTAAATAATTATCTCCAGGTATATCTATAACAGCAGCATCTTCTCCGATCTTAGAACCTAATACAACTCTCTCGTCATTAATTTCTAAATTTGAGAGTAGTTCCCCTAAAAATTCATGTTTAAGCTTCCCAAGAGCAAATTTTTTACTATCTCTTCTCATTAAATAGTCAATATAATAAGAGAAAATAAATATTTAAATTTTGGAGGTGTAATTTGAAATATTATAGTTAGTAATTTAGTTCTTTTCTGACAATTTCAAAATAATTTCAATATATTTTTGAGCGTGTTAGGATAAGATTGAATTTAAATATTATACGTTACTTATCCAAATAGATAATTTAGAATGATTTACCATAATATTAACCAATTTTTTGATTTAGTAAGAGGTTGAATTTTTATCTTAAATAAAGTAAATTTTTATCTTATCTTACGCTAAAATTTAAAAACAACTTTCATTTATATCATAATAAAATGCATTCTTAATTAAAGAAAATTAATAGAAAAGCACATTTAAAATCGAGTCTGAGAAAAATGGGATTTGGAAAATCATTTTTATTAAGTTTAGTAGCTTTTGTTGGATTAAATTTTATCTTTACAATATTATATTTTCTTATAGATGTTGGACAACCCGATGCGGGATTTGATGTTTTAATGGAAGAGATTCAAGATGCTCCTTTAATGATAATTTACTATCTTTTTGGTTCAGTTACTAGTGTGCCATCAAATAATTTGGATTGGGCAATATTTCAACCTCTTTTTAATGAAGAATCAATCTATTTAATATTCAGTTTGGGGTATCTAGTAGCACCAATAATAGCAGCAATTCTTGCTGGAAAATTTGCTGAAAGTAAGTTTCAAGGTTTTGCTGGATGGATGTTGACTGTTGTGGTTAGTACAGTTGTGGTGGTTATTGGAGTGTTTTTAAGTCCAAGATTAGAGTCTCAATTTAGTGATCCTTCACTAAATATATTTTATGAATTTTTCATTTGGCCTAGTCCAATTACTGTTGAATCAATTCTAATATATCTGGTGATAAGCTGTATTGTAAATATTGTTTTTTACAGTTTTTTCGCATTA
>JAHQWY010000142.1 GCA_029856445.1 Promethearchaeia archaeon | reverse complement strand
AGAAATAAATGTTGCCTTAGGTTCAAATCCATACTTTTCTTGTATAAGATGAAATGAAGCTAAGCCATACCGCATGTTTGCTTTACATAATTTAGAAGCTCCATCATTTAAACCAGTAGAAAAAATAAATTGATTCGCTCTTTCTAATAACTCTGTCTTGGTCAACTCTGAAACATTCTGGAATGAAACTGAGGAACACATTTTACTGAGATTTGTTGGTTTATTTGAGAATTTCTTTTTGTATTACTACCAATATATTAGAACGAACTCACTTTTATAATTTTACTAAAATCTAATTCTAATATGAATAGTAATTTCCGAAAATAGTCGTCAATTGTAAATAAGATTTATGTTTATGGGTAAAAATTTAAATCTATCCTAATCTTTCAGTTAACTCTTAAAACAAAACTTAAATCTACATGAAGGTTATAATTACTTAAATTATACTCAGACTTTGGTAATTACCTTGCTTAAAGATATAATGAATTTTCTCTTGAGTTTAAACCCAGATATAATAATTCAAGCACCTTCACGAATTAATTTGATTAATCCTTTAGATGCTGTAGAAGGGGACTTTTGGATGCCTTCAGTAGCCATAAAAGGTTTGAAGAACCCTCTCTCTGTATTTTTATATATAAAGGTGATTGAAGGAGAGAGTCGATTAAGAGTATTTACTGTGAAAAAATCGAAGGATCAATTTCTTATTGAGGTAAAAAATGAAGATTTGCTTCCTAAAAAGAGAAATCAAATCAAAGATAGGCTCAAAGGGGAGAATAAACTAATTTATGCTACTATATACAGATTATGTAAAATGTATTCTAACTTTGAGAGTTATTTTTTAAATTCGAATATTGAAATTGGTTTAATTTCCACAATACCAGAAAAAAGTGGTCTTGGAGGGAGTGCTGCTATTATAATTGCTTTGCTCTATGGATTAGCAAAATTCTTTGATTTATATAATAACATTCAAGTCTTAAAAGAAAATGAATTACCAATCAATAAAGACATTATAGCAGAAATAGCAACAAAAGTTGAGGATGAAGACTTGAAAATTACGGCAGGTTATGGAGATAGATATGTAATAAGTAGAGGAGGATTATGTTTTTGCTCATACCAAGGAAAATTGTTTCATAAAGCTTTAGCAGAAGAACCATTAGCTATTTACGATAGAATTGATAAAATATATGAATTAAATGATATCCCTATAATTATATGTTATTCTGGAGTACCTCATGAAAGTGGAGATGTACATGGAAAATTAAGGAAAATTTACCTACAGGGTAATTCATTTTTTGTGAATAGTTATAAAAAAATAGCTGAAATTTCTTGGAAATCTAGATTTGCAATTATGAAGCGTGATTGGCCTGCATTAGGAAAGCTTCTCAAAGAAAATACCAGAATTATGAATGATGTTATGAAAGAAGCTGGATTCAAACATGGAATTGGATTAGCAAACAACATTCTAATAGAGCTAATAGAGGAACATCCTGATGTCTATGCTGCTAAATTAACTGGTGCTGGTGGTGGAGGCTCCATTTTTGCGTTAGTTAATCCAAATAAGATAGAAGCAATTTTAGATTACTGGCAGACTAAATTAAAAGAAATTATTACGAAAAAGGAAATCTTTGCTAAGAAATATCCATCGTATCCCTTAGAGATAATAGATAAATTACGCAATGCTCATTTTTATCAAATAGAAATTAATAAAACTGGAGTGAAAAAGTTATATTAGGTTATTTCGATTATTTATGCCTTATTTTATTTTGTTTTCTTATTTCATTAGTTAACTGATATAGATCTTTGCCACCAGAATCAAAAATTTTGATATTCTTATCAAAACATATATAGGAAATATTTTTATATTAGATTAATGATATAACATGGAAATGCCCATTAAATTTGTCCAAATAAAATTGAAGAATAACTAACTACGGTGAATAATTTAACTGATTTTGTCTTGTATGATTCATTAAACAATAAAATAAGCAATGGAGAATTTACAGGTTCAATCATTTCTAAATACGAAGATAAAATAATCTTTTCTGATAATATAACTATCTCAAATTCTGATGAAATCTCAATTTATCAAGGTTTAGTTGTTGGATTTGAAGAACAAGATGAAGAATTAACTGCATTTTCGAGAAAATCTGATTTTTTATGGAAAAATTTAGAAGAAGTTCCATTAGATTACTCTGTCTTAATATCAGAAAATACAGTAGATCAATTTAATCGAGAACAATTTACAGATGACTTTCCTTTCACAATAAATTTACTACATACCGCTGGTTTATATTTAAATTATGCAGAATTCAAAGTTAATCATCTTGATTTCTTTAAGGATGAAATTCTTAAAAATCCTGTCTCTCTAATTAATAATGGAATAATAATGGCAGATCGTGTCGTGATTAATGAATTGGGAGATCCTGTTTTTTATGATTGTATTATTGTTGGAAGAGACGATAAAAATCTGATAAAAGTAAGTTATGAAACTTTCGTAAATGTAGACGATACAAATGTTTTATATATAATTATTTTAGGAATTGAAGAACTGAAAGTATAGTTAGTTTGAATTATTAAAATGCTTCTATTCGAAAATAAAGAACAAAAATTAATTAACACCTTGAAATTTGTTGGTTCTCCCTTTAAAAAGTTTGTATCTACAGGAGAAATCAAGGAGGATGTCGGATTAGTTCAATCGAGACAAGAATTTCTACAGAATATAATTAATGTGATTGAAAGAAATGAAAATTTTATTTTACCAATAATAGGATCTGTAGGACAAGGGAAAACCCACTTATATTGGGCACTTAAGAATGAATTATACAATTATAACATTGTATATATCTCTCTCGAAACTGTCTATAAAAAATTTTATTACAATACTTATGCTGAATTTATTGAAAATCTAGGGGAAAAACCAGAAGAACGTGTAGAACCCTTAAGAAATATGACGAAACGATTGTGCAATGAATGGGATGCAGGAGAGAGAAAATTCGGGTTCTTTCAAATAGCAGATATAGAAGACGTTAAAAAAAAAGCTCTAAAAATATGGTCAAAGAAATTTGAGGATAAAGATTCATTAATGGACGTAATAACAGCTATAATTGCTCATCAATGTGATCCTTATAAGAAATTGGAAGCAGAGAGATGGCTTATAGGAGAATTAATGGACATAAGAGATCTTTCACGGTTAAACCTGAAATATGATTTAAGAAAAACGAATATTGCATTTACAATGTTAAAGGTGCTAATTGAGAACTTGAAAAAGGAAAGTGTATTGTTTATTGATGACTTTGAAAGAATTATCACAATGAAGACACCAATTTATGAAACAACCGAAGAAACTGAAGAAATAGAAGAAGTTTTTGACCCAAGTTGGTTTGGAACTAAACAGACTCCGGAAAATTACACTTCAGAGAAAGTTTTAGATAAAATTCTTGATTTGCAAAAAATTAGAGGGTTGAGAATAATTATAACCCTTAAATCAATCGATTATTTGGAAGAGATTAAAAGAAAAATAGAAAAGAAAAATAGAAAACTACTTCTCATGATGAAAAAGCCAATCATCATGTCAGATTTTGTGGAACAAGATGTATTTCAATTCTATAAGAATAATTTAGATTTCTTTTTTGCAAGCATTAATTATAATGATTACTTTAAGCATTTTTCAACTTCTTTTTTCCCTCTAAATAAAGCTGTGTTAAAGTATACCTTTAAAAAAGCGAAAGGTAATCCTAGAGAAGTAATAAAATACCTAATTAAAATATTCAATGAAATTGTCACCTCAAATGAAGAATTAGAAAAAATTCTAGAGAACTATCATCAAGGATAAAATATCACATATTCTTTATAAGAATTCTTTCAAAGGTATTAATCTCCCTTATATAATTCTCCTTATAGCTGTCATTCCAACTCGAATTCAATATCATTTCCCTAAATGACTCTGTATTAACGATCGACTTAAATTGTATTAAAAGAAGCGATCTTATCCCTCTTGGTTTTAAAATTTGATAATTATCAGACTTATTCAACAAATTAAATATTCTCTCTGGTTGTTGAGGAATTCTTTTTAAAATTCTTCTACAGCCCTCTAATACCTCTGGATCCCTTGAATTCATAAGCCGTATAAGATTTTTTAATATACTATCTGGAAGTTTCTTAAAATGTGATAATAGTTTCAAGGTGTTAATTTTGATTATAGAATATTCATCTAGTAATGCGTTACTTATTAATTCAATTATTTTTTCATTTAGTTCTGTATTCTTAGAAACCTTATCAATCGCTTGAATTACCTCATTTCTAATCCATCTATCGGATTTATAATATATTTGTTCCAATATTCGTAAATCCTCTTCTTGAATTTGAGCCAGATTACCAATTTCTCCCATTACAAATATTAAATTCATCTTTATCTTATCTAATATCTGAGGATCTAAATACTCAACAAAATATTTTAAATAATTGAGATATTCAATATTTGGATTATCATTTAATTCAATTAAAAAGTCATTTAATAACTCTGGATTATCCGATTTCTTGATTTCCTCGAACTTCTGTTTTAGTAGCTCCATAATTCTAAATTTATATCATAAATCTATTGATATGTTAAATTTTCAATGATTCTAAATTTTTAATCTATTAAATGGATTGTTTTATCAATAAATATCTCTTTTATTAAAGGTTCGAGAGTAGGAATGTCTTTTAATTGAATTGCTTGATTTGTTTGGTAGTATTGTTCAAAGGTTTCCCAAACATCTTTATCGTTCACTATTTCATCCATAAAAGATTTAATTCGTAATTGAGCTGAATATGATTGACCTTTGAATACATAACAGATAAAAAAAGGTGCTAAAGAGATAACAAGAATAGTATGTTCACCGAAAATAACTCGATCAAGTCCTTCAGAAAACATTTCGCTTATAAACGAATTAATTGCGCTTAAAAAACCCGCAAAAATATGCTCTTCAAAAGTTTGATCTTTAATAAATGATTGAGAGAAGATTGGTATTCCCCCTTCAGTAACCATTATAAGAAGCACAGGGACTTCATCTGAAAGTATAGGGGGTGATTGTATACGTTTATGTATCAAATTCTCCATTTGTTCATTTAAACCTGCTAATTTGATGCGCTCACTGAAGGGGGCATTTATTTTTTTTAAATTCTCCCATTCACTTAATTGGTTAAGTAATTGATCATGTTCATTCGATATTTTCTTTGCTAATAAGTTAAGTCCATATTCCTCAGTAATTCGTTGTCCTTGAGTCATTAATCTTCGAGCTTCTTCCAAATCTAATGAAATTAATGCTAATTTTGCTTGTAAGAGATATGCTTCGCCCCATATCCAATAGGAGTGTGATTTTTCAGCTATATCTAATAATCGAACAATTAAGGATTCTACTTCTTCCAAAACTTCCAAATTGCCTGTCATTTGTAATTCTAATAAGAGTAATTCACATAAAGTAAGTAGAGTTCTTTCTTTAATTTCCAAAAATACATTCTCATCCTCGAGGAGTTGTTTTAAAATTTCTTCGGCTTTACCCCGATTACTGATTCGCGAACTCTCTTTCAATATTAATGCCTTATTATATAGATATGCATCATTAATATTTCTATCATCTAATTTACTTTTTAATTTCTCTAATTGGTTGAGGGATTGTTGTGCCTTCTCAAGTTCATCTTTTTCAATTAAAATTTGAATTAAATAGTCATAAGAACTAGCTAAAGAATTCAAATTACCAGTTTCTGAAATCACCTTTATGCATTGTTCTGAACACTCTAATGCATGATCTAGTTCTCCATTCATTCTATAAGCATCAGCCATGTTATTAAGGTTCGCAGAGATTAAGATATTATGGTTAATCTCCTTAGCTATTTCTAGACTTTGCATGTAAAGGGAAATACTCCGAGATATTTCCCCTTTATGATGATATATAGTCGCTTTAATAAGAAAAGTCCATGCAATGAGAAGTTTATAAGAAGTATCCTTAGTAAGGGCTAAAGCTTTTTCAATGTAGTCTAAACTTAGATCCAAAATACCCTTTTCTAAACCAATTATCCAAGCGATACGGATTAGACAAGAAATAACTCTATCATTATCACCAAGAGATTCTGCTAAAGCTAAACCTTGTTTATAGTACTTTAGGGCTAAATCTTGGTCACCTGGAGGTGAAATTGCAGGATCTAAAACCATACCTCTTAGATACATTATAAGAGCTTCTCTTTGATTTCTATTAGTTATTGGTTCTTCTATTTCAGTTTTTAATATTTCTTCTACTTGCTTTATGACATTTTTAGCTTTATTTACATTATAATCATATAATAAAGCATGAGCCATAATAAGCAAGGCATCTACTGATATAATTTTATTTTTTAAGCCTAAGCTCTCTTTATATGTTTGTTCGGCAAACTTCGCAGCTTTTTTAAATAAACCTTGTCCGAAAAAGAGTCTACTCTTAATAAGATGGCATGAAACGATATCCTCAAGGGAATTATGTTTTTTCTCTTCTAAATCAACTAATAATCGAAGTGAATCTTCATATTTCCCTTCTCTAATAAGTTTTTTAGCTTTTTCTAATTCCTTAGGATTTAATTCAGACATATAGATATCAGTCTTGGATAATTACCTTACTTTTGCACTTAAAATACTAATAGGATACTTTTCATAATAAATATAATTATAATTCCTTTCTAAATTTGAATTCACATATTTAATTGGAAACTTCTTTCTATAAAGATTTCAGTTATCAATGGTTTGAGAGAGGGGATATCTTTAAGATGAATTTCCTGATTTAATTGAAAATACTTTTCGAATGTAGCCCAAAGCTCTTTATCACCTTTCAATTTCTTTATTAAATATTTTAATCGTTGTTGAGTGGAATATGATTGACCTTTGTATATATAACACATCAAAAATGGTGGAGCAGAATTCATTAGAAGTGTATATTCCCCGAAAGAAGCACGATCAAGACCTTTAGAGAATTTCTCGTTAATAAATGAGTTAATCGCAGTAAAAAAACTTCCAAAAAGATCATCTTCAAAAGAATTATCCTCATTAAATGATTGAGAGAAAAAGGGTGTACCTCCCTCTGACACAATTAAGAGATGCACAGGCTCTTCATCTGAAACTTCAGGAACTTCAATTGCTCGTCTTTTAACCATATTCTCCATCTGCTGGTTTAATCGAGTTAATTTCAAACGTTCAGGGAGAGACACATCAGTTTTATCCATATTTTCCCATATAGTCATTTGCTTTAGTAATTCATCATGTTCGTTTGAAATTTTCCTAGCCAGTCGTCCAAGATTATACTTCTCCGCAATTTTTTGGGCTTTTATTAATAATTTTTGAGCTTCTTTCAAATCCAGAGTTAACAGCGCTAATTTAGCTTGTAATATGTAAGCATTACCTAATACTAGATAGGAATGTGAATTCTCAGCTATATCTAATAGTTGAGTAATGTAATATTTTACCTCATCTAACACTTCAATATTGTGATTAGTACTTAATTCCATAAGAAGCAAGTCACATAGTTCGATAAGCGGTAGAATTGGTGACCCAAACTTTTCTTCTATTAGCTCTTTTAATATTTCTTCTGCTTTTGCTCTGTCACGGATTCGAGGACTCTTTTTTAGCATAATAGCTTTAGTCCCCCTGTAATAAGCAATAAACCTTCTATCTTCTTTTTTTTCAAGATATATATTTTCTAATCTTTGAAAATATTGTTGAACCAGTTCATTATTCTCTTTTTCAAGTGCAATAAATGTTAAATTAAAAAGGCACAATGCAACTGCACCCAAATTAGTACCGTAAAGTGATAAACTCTCTTCCAAATATTTTCTCGCAAGGTCATAGTTCCCTTTCATGATATTACTGGCTGCAATATTATTCAGCATTACTGCTACATTCTGCTTATTATTAATTTCTTTAAAGATTTCTAAACTCTTCATTTCATGCTCTAAGCAAAGATCTACTTCCCCTAAATTACCATATACAATCCCAAAAGAAAGGTGGCACATCCCAATCCAGTAGTGGTTGAATTCTATTTCTTCGGCCAGTAACATCGCTTTTTTAATATATTCCAGAGCAAGGTCAAATCTACTTTTAACATTACTTATTAATAATCCCATATTAAGATGTGCCGAAACAATTTCAGGTGTATTACCAATATCTTTTTGTAAACTTAATATCTGTTCTATCATCTTTTGTACCAGGTCCCAATTTCCTTTCACCGTGTAAATATATCCTTTTGCAACCAATACTCGAGAATTTCTTTCCATTAAGTCTCTACGAGATATATTAGAAATATTTTTTAATATTATCTCCGCTTGTTCAATTACTTCTAGTGCCCTATCAAAATTTTCTGCCCCAGATAAGCCAAAGGACAACAATGTCAATCCATCAACCGATAGAAGCTTGTCATTTAGCTTTTGACTTTCTTCAAGCATTTCTTCACCCAACTTAATAAGTTCTTCATATTTTCCTTGATATATTAGGATATATGCTTTAAGAGTCTGATAATAACTTTTCCGTTGAAGATCAAGTCCTTCAAGCTGATTCAAATCTTTTAATAGTTCAAGAGCTTCATCAAGCTTCCCTGCATTAAAGAGTTCTTCTGCTTGGGTTAATTCATTAATATCTAATTGAGGCATACTTACATTAAGTTTGGATTATAACCTTATCAATGCATATTAATATGCTAGCTTAAGTATTAAATATAGTTATATTGTCTAAAATAGTTAAAATCTATACATTAAATGGGATTTTTTTCTCAATAAAAACCTCAGTTATCAAAAGTTTGAGAGAAGGGATATCTTTCATTTGAATTTCCCTGTTTACCTGGTAAAACTTATTAATAATCTGCCAGATAGACTCATCATTCTTGATTTTTTCAATGAAATACTTAATCC
>JAHQWY010000141.1 GCA_029856445.1 Promethearchaeia archaeon | reverse complement strand
CCTAGTACTGCTCTACATATGTGGGGGGAATATTGGAATTTAGATGATTTGTTTTACGAAATTCAAAAAGATAAAATTTATTATACGCAATCTAAGGGAGGAATTACTGTTTCTGGGGGCGAACCTACGATTCAATCAGATTTTATCTTACAGTTACTTAAAAAGTGTAAAGAAAACAATATTCACACTGCTCTCGATACTTGTGGATATGCCCCAGAACATATTTACAGAAAACTATTACCCTATGTTGATCTTGTGTTATTTGACATCAAGGAATTTGATCTGGAAAAGCATCAAATATTTACGGGTATACCAAATAATTTAATCTTAAAGAATGCTGTTTGGGTTGCTGGGTATATAAATGAAAATAATAAACAGATTTGGGTAAGAACACCGATAATTCCTAATTATACCGCAACTGAAGAAAATATTAGAGGAATTGGACAATTTATTGTAAATGAATTGAATAATATCCCAGAAAGATGGGATTTACTAAGTTTTAATAGTCTATGTACTGAGAAATATTCCAGATTAGATCTAGATTGGATTCTTAAAGATGAGATACTAATGACAAAAGAACAAATGGAATATTTTCTTAGTATTGCATTAAGTACGGGTGCAAAAAATGTTCAATGGTCAGGTCTAACAAGAAGAAATGAAGATAATGATGACATTATTATAAAGCACATTTAAATAAAAAATAAATTAGAAAGGTACAAATTTCTTCGATCGATTATCAAAGATAAAATAATGTATTAGATCAGGATCTCTTTTTTTTTCACAGAAATTTTTATTAATCATTATTTCAAATTTTATAATTGAATTTGCTTTACTTTAATTAGATTAATTATTAAATTATATTTTTAAGTGGACATATCATTTTGTGATCTTTTAAATGAATAAAGCTAATATAAATCAAGATAACCAAAAAGAAAGACTAAGATTTCCTATTGCCAAACCTCATGATCTTTCTCCTCGTTCGAAATGGCTTAGAGATTATTATTTTAAGGGAATAAAACGAGAGTGGAATAACCAATTTATGCCATTTACAACAGGAACAGATTGGGATATTGTTTTTCATGAGGGAGATTTTTATGTATCACCTGAAGTATATTATTATATCCAGATATTGGGAAAAAATGACAAAGGTGTATTTGCTTCATCTTTTAGATCAATGGCTATAACAGTAGAATTATCAGATAACTTTTGGGAATTATCCCTTCCCGAACGAAGGGCTGTATTTTTCGAAAAAGTCATGCTTGATTATATTCCTCAAGAAATTATTTCTGAAAATGATTTAGTCGCAGGTGGAAGATTTAATACACAATTAAGCAGGTGCTTTAATAAGGAAGAAGCAAAAGAATATTGGAAAAAAAATATAAGAAACAGAGAAGCGGTTTTTAATTTTCATAAATCTGGTTTCGGAAATCTGGGAGCAACTTCAGGTCATATTATTCCGGATTATGAGACTATTGTTAAAGAAGGATTTAAATATAGATATCAAAAAGCTAAAAAAATATATGATAAGCTAAGTGAAGAGGAAAAAAACGGTTTAAAAGGAGAAGAACTTAGGGCAATGATGATATCGGCAGAAATTCCAAGAAAATTAGCAAAAAAGTACGCTGAAGAATGTCGAAAATTGAAAGTAGAAGCAACTAAACCTGAAAGAATTAAAGAACTCGAACAGATGGCAAAAAATTTAGAGAGAGTACCTTGGGAGCCTGCTGAAACTTTTTGGCAAGGACTTCAAGCAATTTGGCTTATTCATATGTTAGTAATGGCTGAAGAATCTTATCCCGGAGCAGGTCTTTCTTTTGGAAGAATTGATCAGTACTTATGGGATTTATATAAGAAGGATGTTATTGAGCAAAGGATAATTACAAAGGAGTTTGCAAAAGACATTTTAGGAAGTTTCTGGTTTCATTGTAATACTGTATACGACGCGATGATTAAAGCTGGCAAGCAAGGAATAACATCAGCATTTGGTCAAATTATAACACTCTCTGGTTGTGGTCCAAATGGAGAAGATTTAACAAATGAACTAACATACGTTATGCTTGAAGTTATAGATTCTTGGTACCCTAGCCTTGAGCCCAAACCGAATGTAAGGATTCATAGAAATACTCCTGATAAGCTTTTAGATATTTTAGTAGAAATGATTTCAAGAGCTCAAGGTTCCCCATTCATTCTAAATTTTGATGAGAGAAGTATTGCTGGTTTGATTAAGGAGGGTATACCCAAAGAAGAAGCATGGAATTATGGAGTAGTAGGCTGTTTAGAAAATACTATGCAAGGCAATGACAGAAGTGGGACCGTAAATTGTAATCCCAATTTAACGAAATCTATAGAATTAACATTGTGGAATGGGCAAAATATGCCTGGAAATATTATAACTACTAAAATTGGTGAAGAAATAGGCCCAAAATCAGGAGATCCCGAAAAATTTCAAACATGGGAAGAATTTTATAATGCTTGGAAAAAACAAATCAAATTTATCCTTAAATACACTGTAGATGTCAATAATTTATGTGAAGAACTTCGAGGAAATTATATTCGCACTCCATACTTATCATCAATGGTTAGGGGATGTATAGAGCAAGGTTTAGATATTACAAATGGGGGTCCCGAATTGAGATATGTTACTGTTGAAGGTGTGGGATTTGCGACAACAGTAGATTCATTATTATCAATTAAAAAGCTTGTATATGAAGATAAGAAATATACAATAGCACAGATCAAAAATGCCATTATTAATAATTTCAAAGGAAACGAAATAATGCAAACTTACTTAAAGAATAAAGCCCCTAAATATGGAAATGATGAAGATGATGCAGATAGATTAGCTAGAATGGTAATGGAAATATGGACAGAAGAATGTTGGAAATATAAAACACCAACCAATTACCAATATCGTCCGGGAATGTTATCATGGAACTATTGGGCAGGAGCAGATGCTAGTTATACAATAGCTACACCAAATGGGCGAAATAATGGATCATTTCTATCAAATGCTATTTGCCCTACTGATGGAGTTGATATAAAAGGACCCACAGCAGTTACTAATTCTGTTGGCAAAGTATTAGGAGGTAAAACTGAATCCGGTGAATATATCAATTGTTTACCAAATGGTGCAAGTCATACTATAACATTTAATCCTGCCTTAATTAGAGATCTGGAGCATAAAAATAAATTAAAAGCGTATTTAAGAGGTTATATTGAAAATGGGGGTACTGCTCTACAAATCAATATTCTAGATGGTGAGATGTTAAAAGATGCTCAAAAACACCCCGAGAATTATAAGAATCTTTTAGTTAGAATAACCGGTTATAACGCATATTTCACTGCTATTGGTAGAGAATTACAAAATGAGATCATCGCAAGAGAATCTCATAGAATTTAGAAATTTATATTAATTTTAATTAATAGTTAAATCTAAAAAAATTTTAATAATGACGACATCTGATAATATTGATAAAGCTGGTTGGATTTATGAATTTTCAGATAAACTTATTAAATTTACTCAACCAGATGTGATGGTAAAATTAGTATCAACTATAGATTCACGTGATTGGCCCCATATTACATTGATTACATCAAATCGGGCCATAAGCAGAGATCGAATAGTATGGGGACAATTCTTTATGGGTACAAGTAAGGAAAATGTGCAAAAAAATCCAAAAGAAGGATTATTATATATGACTGCAGAGCCTCCTTTCAAGTTCATCCAAGTAAAAGCTAAATTTGATCATACAAAAACCGAAGGAGATGACCTTGAATATTTTAATCGATCAGATTTTATGCGATATTTTACATATATAAATGTTTATAAAGTTTTTTATAACAAAGTTATGTCTGTGACTCCCATTAGAGATTTACCAGCTGGTGGTATACCAAAAAAAACTCTGAGAATCATTAAAAATGAAGCAAAAACCGGATTAGAAGAGAAACGATTAAATATTATAGGATACAAACTATTTACAAATCCGATAGGTGTTAGAGCGATTGCATATATTGATTCATCTGATGGTTATCCTATTATTATCCCAAATCTTCAACTCAATGCTGTTGATCATAATAGACTCTTTTTTCCTTTAACAGCTTTAAGAGAAGATTTGTTGCAGATTCCTGTTAATTCAAAAGTTGCGATAATTAGTGCTAATTTCGATATGGCTAGCCAAGTAGTAAAAGGAACATTTACTAGTATTCAAGAAGTCGAAGATATTGAATATGGATTAGTAGATATTGAAGAAATTTATAATAGTTCACCCCCTATTCCCGGTAAAATTTATCCTGAAATTGAAACCAGACCGAAAGTTACTAAATTTAGTCTCTAGTTTCTTTCTCTTTCATAGAGAAATTATAAATGACAAAATGAAGAAAATAACAACAGTAATACTATTAAATGAAAATGCTTGATTATCAAGATTTTGGGTTGAAGAAAGATAATTTATATGAAATTATTGCTACAACTTATTCTATAACCTCAGAAAATAAAGTCATTAAACCTAATGCTTCCTGTATGGGTATAAGAATGATAGAGGGAGATCAAATCCAGATATCGCCTTTATATAGCACCGCAACCTATAAAAACCTTAAAGAATATAGTATGATTGCTATTAACTTCGTTGATGATGTTTATTTATATGCTCTAGCAGCTTTAAAAGAGCCATTTTCTACTATTGGATTGACAGATTTTCCTTCGAATTATTATGATTTTAAATATTTAGAATCTCATAAGATGGATATACCTTATATAAAGAAGGCATGGGGAATACTAATAGGTGAGGTTTCGCATGAATTTCAAAAAACTAAGTCAGATGATTTTGGGGAAGCTATAATACCAGTATTTAATTTAAATGTTATTTATTCTGAAAAATTTCAAGAATCGAGTAAATTATTCAATAGAGCAGAAAATCTAGCTTTAGAAACAATTATTTTAGCAACCCGTTTAAAAATTGCCAAAGAAAACAAGAACCAACCTCTTCTTTCAAAAATCTATGTAAAAATAATCGATCATATGGAAAATATTGAAAGATTTGGAAAAAATAAAAATGCTCTAAAAACTAAAGAATTAGTTAATAAATATATAAGTAGAATAATAGGTTAATCCGATTATTTGACTATTGTATTTCTTGAATCTCTTCAATATACATAAGAGGATACTGCATTTCTTCGATCCAATCAATTTTTGCAATTACTTCAATATTCTCATATCTAAGAACTACTTCTGCGCGAATAATCTTTCCTGTGATCTCGTCATAATCAAATTCTGTGAATTTAGTACCTACAATTTTATCTCTATCCAAAATTATTCGGACAGATTTAACAAATGGTTGACAAGAGATAGCTGCTTCAAATCCTTTTTCTATAGGATCAATAATCTTCTCATCTGAACTTATAGGAATACCTGAGAGAATGTGATAAAGGGCACCAAGCTTAATACCAGTTTCAAAGCAAGCTCTCTCTCTTTTACTTAAATCGGGTGAAAAATATATTTTATCATTCGACTTAGGCATTTAAATCAATCAATATATTCGATTTTTGCTCCAGTATTATTCGGTTTACAGATATAGATATGACCTCCTCCATTTTTTTGATTTTTTTGAACAGCTTTTAAGAGATCATCTGCCTCCGTATCGGATTCTACGATTCCGATAACACTAGGTCCAAATGAGGACATTCCATATGCTTTTAAACCATAATCCTCAAAAAATTTTAATAGATTTTTAACGACATCATGTTGTAGATCTATTTCAATTTTTTTAAAACCTAAGCTCTGAATTCTTTTTAAACCTTCCCCAAAGCCTTTTAAATTGTTTTTAATTAAATTAGGAATGATCTTCATCAATATCTGATGAGATACCTCATTAACCTCGTGTTTTGGGATCGGAGCATAATTTTGAAAAACACTAATCTCCTCATCCCCATATGCTCCCTTCTTTAGATTAGGGATTACTAAAACAAACCTCCAATTTTCAGGGATAGCATGTCTTGAAATAGTCAGGGCAGGATTAACTGCGGTTGCAGCTGAGGATGGTAAAAATGTTTCTTTCTCTTTACCCTTCCCAAAGTCATGCCCACCATCTAAAATGAAACCTCCAGTTTCAAAACCTCTCCATCCAATTCCTGAAGTACCCCCTCTTTCTACGAGTTGGGTTAATTGTTCAGTGGTCAAACGATTAAGACTCTTTAATTTTGTTATTGCACAAGCTATTGCTAAAGATAATTGAGTTTTTGAGCCTAATCCTACATGTGAAGGAAAGTACCTTTTAAGTTTGAAGTGAAAATTTTTGTTACTTATATTAAACGTTTTAAAGACCTTCGATGCAATCTCATTGATTACTTCAATTGATTCTCGATAATATTTATGAGCTTCAATTTTAAATTCTTTTGCACTGTTGGAAGCTTCAAGTACTACATTAGGACGGTCTAACATAAGACCAATTCCTCCATCAACCCTACCTGTATAACCGTTCTCATCTATTAAAGAAAGATGTATTCGACAAGGTGTTGTAATTCTTAAAGAAGTCATATTAGTTTTTTGTAAAAGATATTTCAACTATAATTAAGAATTTTCAAAATAATTTAAATATATTATATACTTTAATTCATAGATTTTAGTGATTTAGAAGGATTTGAGCAATTTGAGCGATCTAGATCGATTAACAAGAAATTTAATAAAAAAAGGATATTCTGAAGCAGAAATTCCTGATAGATTTAGCAAAAGCAATATTGGAGGAATGCCAGAAAAAAGATATTAACAGAGTGTCAAACCCCTTTATTAGAGATATTTTAAATATTAATAAAGCTAATGTTTCAGTAGGCAAACAAGGTGTAGGTTGTAGGGGATCTGGAGATTTTTTTGTTCATAAATTAATAGCAGAATTATCAGAGACGGAATCAAAAGCGTATTTAGCTCCTTAATCTCTGGACGATGCCGGAGCAGTTCGTTTACAAGATAGTGTGGGATTTAAAAACAATAAATTTGATGAAAAAAGTTTAATTATCGTTTCAAAAATAGAGGGGATTCATTCTCGTCTAAGTGATTTCCCATTCATATGCGGATTTCATGTAGCTCGAGCATGTCTGAGAGATTTAAACTACGAATGTTTGACAAATTAGAAATTTGTAAATTTCCTGAAAAGTAAATTCAACGTCTGATTTCAATGAAAATTCCATGGAAAAATTAAAGTAGGGAGATATAAGAAATAGTGTATTATTCAGTTCTTTTCCTTTTGCGTCTAATTAATAGTAGAGTTGCAACGTTTATCACTACCCCTCCGCTAATAACCGAAATTAAAAAAATCAGTTCGATTGGAATTCGTCCTGTTCCTCTTAGAGAAAGAGGACATTTCATTAATGGAAAGTTGTCTTGACTTCCTGCAGTTCCAGCAATATTATACGGAATATCACCAATTCTATCGTTATCTTCATCTAATCCTGTATAATCGGACCAGTAATTCCCCATAGTTCCATTATCCCAATAATTATTAGAACCATGATCCAAAGCATTGAGCCCATTATTAGTAAAACAATTAAGATATATATTATTCTCATTACTTTCCTCATCTAGACATATCCCAAAAAGGTTGTCACTTACACTGTTTTTCGTTATTGTGTTGTTAAGACAAACCTCTAAATAAATCCCATACAACAAATTGTTATTTACGATGTTTCCCGAAAAAATATTATTTGTACTATTGTATATATATATCCCAAAATGGCTATGGTTTTTTACGGTGTTTTCCGAAATGGTATTATTATAACTATAGAATAACTGTATCCCAACAAGGTTATTATTATTTGCTGTATTTCCGGAAATGGTGTTATTATAACTATCATATAACTGTATCCCAAGCATGTTATTGTCATTTGCAGTGTTTCCCGAAATGGTGTTATCACTACTAGAAAGTAAGTATATCCCACCAAATGTATTGTTTTTTACAATGTTTCCCGAGATGGTGTTATAATAACTACCAGATAAAAAAATCCCACCCCCATTGTTATGTACGATATTTCCTGTTATTGTGTTGTTATAACCACCCCAGCTTAGATGTATCCCTAAATCATTAGATGAACAATCGTTATCAATTAATTGGGAATTATTAACATTCAATAAATAGATTCCAGCAACACACCCCCCTTCCGAATCGTATAAAGTACAGTTTTCAATCTTAAAGTAAACATCGGAATTTTCAATTAAGATGCAACTTCCCGAACCTCCACCATCTATCACCAAATCTTCTATGATATAAGGTTCGGAATATGTACCATTCCCAGTACAAATCCCCGCAGCCTTCGTAGCAGTCCAATTGTTGTCAATATGAATTTTTTTCGATACTGCTGAAATTTTTAAATTTTCGTGATTGAATTCGTCGTTATAAATCGAAGTAATGTGGCGATCTCTGGCAGTAATTCTTAGATTGTTGATAAAAATAGGTGAGAAAGGGATTAATATTCCTA
The DNA here is from genome assembly GCA_029856445.1 of Promethearchaeia archaeon. GTDB lineage: Archaea > Asgardarchaeota > Lokiarchaeia > Sigyniarchaeales > SOKP01 > Loki-b32. The sequence continues at coordinate 458 of JAHQWY010000141.1, read as the reverse complement.
TTATTAAAATAATTGTTGTTTTTGTATTTTGATTTGATTTCATTTTATTTTCGCCAAAAGTGTATAAACTCTTAAATAGACTAATGATCGTTGAATATTTAAGACTATTGTCTTAAAGATTTTGAAAAGATAGTTCAAGATTAAATGAGTAATATATTTTAAAATCTTATTATTTATTATAAATTAATATAGATTGCGTTTTATACAGAAGGTTTTATAATTGAGTGATTTAGAAGGTTTAACTAGAAGGTTGATGGAAAAGGGTTTTTCAAAGGAAGAAATTATTTTACGGCTTGTTAATGAATACATGGATTTTAAAGACATTAATAAAGAGTCTGCAACCTCACTTGCTAAAGCGATTTATGAAGAGTGTAGGAAAAGTGATATAAAAACTGTTTCGGATCCCTTTGTGAGATATTTATTGGATATTAATAAAGCAAATGTGACAATTGGAAAAC
>JAHQWY010000140.1 GCA_029856445.1 Promethearchaeia archaeon | reverse complement strand
ATATATCATTGATAGAACAGCTCTAGATCTTTTTTTTTATGAAAAGGTAAGAAATAATGATACTATTCAGTTTTTACTAGGAGAAAAATATAAGTCTTTTAGACGCATTAGAAAGAGATCCCAAAAGCGATTATTAATTAAAACTTCGAACCGAATTCTTGAAGCAAAGATGTTAATAGGATGTGATGGACCACTCTCTACAGTTGCCGAATCTTTTGGTATAAAAAATAAAATCATCCCTGCTGTACAAATCCGAATTAACTCCAATTTTGCGGAAAATGAAGCATCAATGTATTTTAATTCTAGATGGAAAGAATTATTTGGCTGGATTGTTCCAGAAGGGAATAAGATTTTCCGAATCGGAATGGCTTGTTCTCAAAATACCATAAAAAATTTTAAAATTTTTCTTAGACAGCTAAATATAAATATTAAACAAAGAATAGATCAACAAGGGGGACTTATACCATATGGTATGATGAATAGACTTTCTTTTGATAATATTATGTTATTAGGAGACTCTGCATGTCAAGTTAAAGCCACAACAGGAGGAGGTATAATTAATCTTCTCATAGCATCGAAGTACGCTGCAAATTGTATAATAAAATGCTTCAAAAATGATAAATTTTCCAAGAAAATAATAAGGAGATATTATGAAAAACCTTGCTTTTCGACAATCGGAAAACAATTAAAAATACATTATTTAATTCGAGCAGTTTTAGAAAGGCTAAGTAATAATGATTTCGATAAGTTATTTAAAATTATAAAAACTAGCAAAATTGAGAAATTAATTAATATTTATGGGGATATGGACTTCCCTAGGACTTTTATTTTAAAACTGCTTAGAAATCCGCATGTATTCACATTTTTAATAAATTTTATTATTAGAAATCCAAACATTTTTATTATTTTATTGAAGATTGCCACAAAAAAGTAATTTTATTTTTCACGTTTGTATAATTAAATTAATCTTACGCAAAATTAAATAGTATTAAAGTGATGTGTTTATGGAATGTAGAGAGAGAGTTCTTGCTGCTCTTAATCTAGAAGAACCAGATCGAGTACCATGCCATACGATTTTAATTGATGCTAATAATAGCGATGAAATTCTTGGAAGCCCTGAAATTGATGATTTTGATACGCTCGATCAAGTTAAAAAAAATAATCCTGACGGCTGGATAGAAGAAATGAGTAATTTAATTGAAGGAATTGAAACGACTGTATTTTCGAGATGTGTTGAAGCCGCTTCGAAGATTGGTTTGGATGTGATGCAGGTAGGAATAATCCCATTTTATGCGTTAGGAGAACAAGAAGATGGGACACTACTTTTAGGAGATATATATGGTAGAGTATGGTCAGTTTTGAATAATAAAGGTAATTTTAATCCATATTATATTTATGGTACTACAACCTCAAAAGAAAAATGGCAAGAAGTGAAAGAAAACTTAGAAGGTCCTGCTCTTGATAAATATAAAAAAATCGCTACAAAATTTTTTAGAAGAATAAATAAAAGGCATAAAGATAAGATTTTTGTGGTTGTAACCAATGATTATCTTGGGACGTTTGAAGCAGCTAGTCAAGGATTGGGTTGGTCTTTTTATGCTCGAATGGTAAAAAAAGATCCAAGATTTATTAAAGAAGTACATACTGTAATCGCTGAATTTACCGCAGAACTATATAAAAGTTATATGGATGCTGGAGCGGAAGTTTTCGTTGAATCAGGAGACCTCGCATATAAAACAGGTCCTATGATGAGTCCAAAAAAGTTTACAGATCTAGTTCTTCCAGGATATAAAATAATAACAGAAACGGTTCATGAACGAGGAGGAAAAGTAGTTCTTCACTCTGATGGACAAATTACACCGTTATTAGACTTTATAGTAGAATGTGGTTTTGACGGACTTCAATCTCTTGAGCCTACAGCTGGAGTTGATTTAACATTAGTAAAGAAAAGAGTAGGTGACAAACTTTGCCTTATGGGAAACATCGATGTTGCACATATTTTGACCTATGGAAGTAAAGAGGAAGTATATGATGCAGTGAAATTTGCAATAAAGACAGGTGGTCCTGGTGGTGGTTTTATCGTTAGTGCTGCAAATATGCATCCAGCTGTTAAAGTTCAAAATTTAAAATGGATGGTGGAGGCTACCCGTAAGTTTGGGAATTATCCTTTAAATCTTTAAACTGGATGAGGTACCATAGAAAAGAAAGCTATCTGGTTAAAAATCAAATACCAAATTAACATAAATAGAACAATAATTATGGTTGAAACTAAACCAAAACCTTTAACGCCTCTAGGAATGCCTAAATCTTCACTTTTTCTTTGTATAAAAGCACGAATCATAGCCACAATGTATATTAAAACGATTATGATGGCAACGATCCATAAAAACAACATGAACAATGAAAGAGTGTAGACAGGAAAGCTATTTAACCACACCCAAAATCTAACTATCAAGTAGGTTGGAATTGAGCTATAGATGACTGCTGTGAGGAAAAATACGATTCCCCATAATATACCATTTAAAGAATTAGACGTCATCTATTAATTATATTAATAATAATTTAAAAGATTTGTCAGAGAGCATTACAGAATGTTTTTTATCATCCATCGTAGTGATTTCATGACTCTTTGATCTTCTTCCAATACTTTAATAGGAAAATATCTAATTCTCCTTCCCTTCTCCTTTAATTTTTCAATTTCGAATAAACTATGAATATATTCTTTCTTATTATCTTCATCAATATCAAATTTATTACCAATTATTAATATTGGAATTGGTGCCAGTTCTTTTTCTAAAAACTTATCCTCAATAATTTGAAACATATTTTTTGTGTCTAGTATTGATTTTTTATCGGATAGTTTAAAAATAAGTATAATTCCTTGCGCATGAGTCAGGCATTCATCAAAAGAATTAAAACCCTTACAACCAAATTCGCAACTCTCTTCATTATAATTTAAAATTTCAATATTTTCTATAATTACTTCCAGAATCCTCACAGCTAAATCATTGCTCTTGATGTTTAGGAATTGGATAAATTCAATATTCTTTAGTAATGTTTTCTTGCCTGATTCTGGTGTGCCTACAATAAAAAATTTTTTAATAATTTTTCTATTTTTTATAGGTGTTTCTACTCTATACTTAGGAGTCAATTTTTCAAAATATTTATTAAATATTTCTAAAAAAGCATCTTTAAACTTCTCATCACCATAATTTAAAATATAACCGTCTTTAAATCTTTTCTTCATATGTAATAGAGACGAAAGATCATCCAATTCTTTTAATTCTTCTGCAAATTCTTCTAAAATCGGGCCTTTAGAATCCAAATACTTAAAAACATCTGTTATACCATCCTTAAAGAATGCTGTTTTTATCATATAAGAGATCATTAGTAATTCTTTACCTCCACGCGCGAATTTGGAATCAACATAAAATAAATGATTTACTGTCTGATATTTACGGGCGGCAAATATAAAAGGGCCTTCTTCCTCAACAAATTCAAGAATCCTATCTAAATCGGGAGCCCCTACTACGTCCTCTATCAGCTCACTTGAATAGAAAATGGTCGGACCTATTATTTGGTCGAAGTAGGATAGAGTTAAAATTTGATCTGCGGACATTTTAAGTTTTTAAAATTATTTATTGTAATAAATTGCTGAATTTTTATTGAAATATTAAGACATCCTTTAATTTAAAATTTATAATTTGAGTTGATAGATAAATTATGGAAAATCCAAATAAAATTTAAAAAAAAAAAATAATTAATTTCAATGAAAAAATCCAAGGATAAAACCTATTCCACTCTCATATGGCGAGATAGTGCATATCAGTAAAGTAAAAAATAATGTGTTTACAAGTGCTACAGGTATTAAATTTCCAGTCTTCTCGTATATAAAAGTTGAAATAAAACTAATCATTAAAAAGATTGGTATTGCGAGTGGAATGAAAGAACCAAAATAGAAAAAGCTACCCATAATTATTGATAAAATTAGAAGAATCGTAAACATATATAGAAATAGTGTTCCAAAGATTATGAGAGATACTTTTATTCGTGGTTTAACACCTTTTTCAAATTTATTTTGAATAATTTCATGAAATACTAATCCAAATATCATGAAAATAAAGAAGAAAATAGCGAAATATATTAGTATCCACGGGATCTTAGTGATTGAGGGAATCATCCCAATATAATTTAAACCCCCTGATAAGTAAATTATCAAAGTTAAAAGGATTGCCAGGATCCCTCCAAGTAAAAACTGTTTGATAAGGGTGTTTTTTGAAGTCTTAAATGGTTTCTTTAATATTTCACGTAGTTTTGTATTTTTATTTTTTCCAATTCTCCACAGGAAAACTAAAAATCCAAAAGCTTGACCGAACAATAATGCTGAAATAAATCCTGCTGTCGCTAAAAATAGGATTAGAATAATTGGTACAAATATGACTATTCCAGGAAAAGCGAATAGTATTGAATATAAAATCGTTTTTCCTCCGATATTTGGTATAGTTTCATCTTCAATATCAAATATAGAAGTATTTTCTTCTCTTTTTTCTAAAATCAGTTGGCAAAGAGGATCAATGATTAAAGCAAAAAATCCAAAACCTCCAAAGAGCTGTAGAAACAGAAATATAAATCTAGTTTGAACATAAAAGTTCTCATCTACCGGTTTTACATCAGAAAAAGTATTCAATACGAAATTTCTTGCTTCTCTAATAAAATCTGGATCCCAGTTTCCTAAAACATGGTTAGTATTGTCATCAAGATAAATCATTGAAGCATTTCCATCTTGAAAACTACCATATAATCGATTTACATCGATTTCTGATGGGGAATCACCCACATAATAAGATAAATTCTCTTTAAGCTCATTTGTATTAATAACTTCATCAAATCTTCCTACTATCATGAGAATATTAAGAGGATTAGTTGAATTCCCCTTTCTCTTGCCTTGAGGTAATCGAGTTCCTGCGCCAATAAAACATTGGAAATCGGTAGATTCACTAACGATCTCAATTCCCGGAAAACCTCCCATTGAGAAGCCAAAATAACCAAGAGTACTAGTATTAATATCAGATCTACTATTTAGATATGAAATTATAGCATTTATATCATTGGTTAATAAGTCTATATCAAGTTCACCTGTACTTTGTCCATGTCCTCGAAAATCGAAAGGAACAGCAACAAAACCAGCAGCGGCAAATTCGATAGCATAATCTTTCAACATTTCTTTATTTGACATTATTCCATGACCCAAAATTATAGCTTTTTTATTCAATCCTGCTCTTTTTGGTTCAAACACATTAAAGGCAATAGTTACTCCATCAACAGTTTTTACAGTTTTATTATACATTATTTTAACATTAAAGGGTATTATAAAAATGAAAACTGTTCCTACTATAAAAATTGAAAGAAAAAGACATATTAAAATAATCTTTTTCCTTTCTACATCAATTTTATTCATTTTTATCATTTTAAAGGCAATTTAATAATAGTTTAATTATTAAATAATTAGGCTTTGTGATTTATCAATATTTTATTTTTTTAATTATAGGAAATGGGGAAAAGATTTATAGATATTAATTTTCATATTCATTAAAAATAATGATGTTTTAATTCTATAAATAGAGGTAAAACTAATGGGAGACTTTAAGAAGATGGAACAGGCATATAAAGCTTCTTCAAAAATTTTAGAGAAACGTATGGCTAAGGAACGTCCAATGGATCTTGAAATCTTACAAAAGGTAAAGGACTCTTCAATAATCATAGTTGCTGGTTCTTATGATAGAGTGGAAACTGTCTTAGATATGATCAAAGTACCTTATGTATTAATTCAACCAGAAGAAGTCAGTCAAATTGAATTAACACCAGATCAAATTTTAATTATAAATTGCCCTGGAAATATTTACGATGATGCTTTAACTAAAGTTAAGGATTTTGTAAAACGGGGAGGATTTCTCTTTACTACAGACTGGGCTCTTCTTAATATATTGGAAAAGATATTTCCAGAACTGGTAAAATATAATCAACGACCTACAGGCGATGATTGTGTTGCTGTTCAAGTGGTTGATAAATCTAATAAATTTTTAGAAGGATTATTTAAAGCTGATGAAGAACCAATATGGTGGTTGGAATCTTCCTCTTACCCTATTGAAATTATTGATAAGAAAAATGTAAAAGTATTAGTGACAAGTAAAGAAATGGAACAAAAATATGGTGAAGCTCCAATTGTGATTAGTTTTAATTTTGGAGATGGGGGTACTGTTCTCCATATGACAAGTCATTACTATCTCCAACGTGCTGAATTAAGGACGGAACGGCATAAGATGAGTGCGAAAGAGTATGTTCAATCTGAAATGGCATTTTCTGATGCTGAAGCTGAAGAAATAAAAAAAGACCTTGATGGTTTAACTCTTGGAGAAGCGGAGTCCGCTTATTCTACAACCCAATTTATTAGCAATGTAATTATTGAACAGCAGAAAAATATTAAGAAGAGAAAAGAGAAAAATAAAGAAAACTAAAAAACATTTTATTCAAACCGAATGATTTAAAATCTAATTGAACTATTTTTTCTTTCTAATAAAAAATACTTTCTAAGTAATAATAAAATTACTTTCACAATTAAGTATAAAAAATTCAAAAATTATTTCAATCTACTAATATTTTCTCAATCATTTATTACAGTTTGATGAAAAATGGAAGATTCACTCCCTCCACCAAGAGAATTAAATGGAAAAAGATTATTTGGATATTCTATGGGAGATTTAGGAATGCCCCTTGTGAATATATTCGTAGGGATATATATAATTCAATTTTATGTTTATACAATCAATCTTGACGCACTCCTTGTTTCAATTGGTATCTTTGCTCAATTATTTTTGGATGCGTTGTTTGCTATAATTTTCGGAGTAGTTGTAGACAACAAAAAACCAGGGAAATTAGGGAAAAGGCGGCCTTTCTTACTTATTGGCCTACCTATTTGGTTTGCATCAACAATCTTGATTTGGCTTCCACCTAAAGCTCCAGAGGGAAATTCATTATTCTTGCCCACGGCAATTTTTTTCTGGATTATTATTATAATCAGATCTTTATCAAGGTCACTATTATTCAATGTTTATATATCAATGTTGCCTGAACAATCCCAAACTCTCAAAAATAGGGAAAAGGTAGCTTCTGTAAGATCAGCTTTCTCTATAATTGCTTCAGTTGTGGCGTTGTTGCTGCCTTTAATGGTTCAAAGTCTTCTACCAGACCCTACAAATGCTAAGTGGTGGACTGATTCTGGTAGAATAGTTACTACTTTAATCCCAATAATAGGAATTGGATTCTCTATTTTTGGTTTAATTTCAGTTTTATTAATATTCTTTTCTGTAGATGAGAATTTTCATAATTTAAATAGCGATTATCACCATGAAAAAACCACTATTATTGGTAGGTTTCGTCAAATGGCAATACCCTTAAAGGATGTTAGTTTTCTACCTTTAGTAATTGCTGGATTTTTTGCTGGTCTCGCGGGAAGAACTTTAGGATTTCTAATTATCCCTTTCCAGAATTATGTACTCGAATTCAAAAATATTGCTTTTTATACCTATATTTTTATCTCTATATTTGGAAAATTTGGGTGGTATTTCTTATGGATCAAATTGAGAAAAAAGAATCATGTACTTAAATCGTATTCTACTATTATGATACTCAGTATAATTGGTTCATTTTTGGGCTCATTCTTCTTAATACCATTCCTTCCATTTGGAATAGAATTGACATTGTATATCATTACATGGAGTACTGTTCTAGGATCAATGTATTCAGCTCCTTTATTTTCAATTCCATTAACAGCAGCATTAGTTCATGAAGCTGCAGAAAATTCAGGAGAACCTGATATTGATGTAGCAATGTCAAAAATTTCTGGCTCGTATTATGGATTAGCATCATTTGTGAGATCATTAGGACCTGCATCTATGACGCTTATTATAGGATTTTTACTATCAGGAAAAAACCAGAGCAATCCAATAATTATGATATTACTTTGGGTTGCTATGGGCTTTTTCTACCTAGCTGCTTTGATATCTATAAAGAAAATTAAAGTTAAAAATTTAAAATTTCTTGAACGTCAATTTGAGAGAGATAAGTTTATTGAAGTGTAATATTGGCTGGATTTCTTAGAAACACATCAATCAACCGAATTGTGTCGTAAAGATCTTCAAGCTTTAATAATGATGTTGGAGAATGAATATATCTACATGGAACAGATAACACTGAGCTTGGTACACCTTTTCGGGAAATATGAATTTTTCCAGCATCAGTGCCACCATAAAGCGGTTTTTTAATTTGATAAGGAATATTCCCTATTTCAGCATTTTTAATAATTCGTTCGTTAACTTTTGGGTGTGAAATCATCGTTCTATCTGCAACTGTTATTGCTGGTCCCTTTCCAATGTCTACTGGATTCTCTGATTCTCTAATACCTGGTACATCAGCAGCCGTGGTATTTTCAACTGCTAAGGCTATTGTAGGATTTAACGCATAAGCTCCAGTTATTGCTCCTCTACCGCCAATTTCTTCTTGTACTGCAAAGTTAAAAAGAACTGTGTCATTATACTGCTCATTTTCTTTTAATAACTTCATGATTTGGAGAAGAACATTACAACCAGTACGATCATCAAAAGCCTTACCTTTAATCATTCCGTTTGGAAACTCTTCAAAAGGGGAATATAGGGTACCCGTTGTTCCGATAGAAATATTATTATCTTGTACTTGTTCTTCTGATGTTAATCCTATATCAATATACATATTAGAAACTTCAACCTGTTTTTTTCTCTCTTCTGGTGATGTAAGATGAGGCGGTTTTGATCCTATTATTCCATGAAAAATTTTCCCCGTATTAGATTTTAAAGCCACAGATTGTCCTAAAAGAATTCTAGTATCAAAC
>JAHQWY010000139.1 GCA_029856445.1 Promethearchaeia archaeon | reverse complement strand
TTTCTGTTCGATAGAAAGAATCTCCTCAATTGTATAAGACTTGCGAAGATCTTTCGGAACAAGGCTTTCTTCCATAATATTTACCCCTTGTTGTTGAAATTGATAAAATTGTTGAAAACAATTGAATACAAATTATTAAATTTCTAATTTATTTTAAGACTACTGTTTCATTATAAATTAATATTGAAGCATGAATTAAAAATATCTAATTTAGATAATTTTGAGAATAAATATGAAAGTCTTAAAAAAATATATTATTTAATTAAACGAATAAAAATTTGGAGTTGAAAAATATGTCATTTGAAACCGCTTTCACAATGGACGCCTCCAGTATTAAATATGGTCCTGGTGTGACCAAAGAAGTGGGATATGATATGAAAAAACTTGGTTCAAGACGAGTTATGGTTGTCACAGACCCAAACCTAACTAACAGTGAACCCGTGTCTGTCACCCTTTCTGCCTTAGAAGAAGAAAATATAGAAGCTATCCTATTTGATCGAGTAAGAGTTGAACCCACTGATAATTCGTTTAAAGAAGCGATCAAATTTGCAACTGAAGGTAAATTTGATGGATTTATCGGTGTAGGGGGCGGATCAAGCATGGATACAGCAAAGGTAGCAAATTTGTATTCAACTCATCCTGCAGATTTTTTGGACTATGTCAACAAGCCAATTGGTCGAGGAATTCCCGTACCAGGACCAGTAAAGCCCATGATTGCGATTCCAACAACGGCAGGAACTGGAAGTGAAACAACAGGGGTTGCCATCTTTGATCTAGAAGCAATGCATACGAAAACTGGTATCGCACATCGGGTGATTAGACCAATTATGGGCATCATAGATCCAAACAATACTCGGACCGTACCAAAGATCGCAACTGCCTCGTGTGGTTTTGATGTTTTATGTCATGCATTGGAATCGATTACAGCTCTTCCATACAATAGTCGTCCGGCTCCTGAAAGTCTTGAATTGCGCCCTGCTTACCAAGGATCTAATCCTATTAGCCATCTATGGGCATCTAAGGCAATTGAAATGGTTTCAAAAAATATTGTGCGTGTGGTTCAAGATCCTTCCGATGATGAAGCTCGAGCAAATATGATTCTTGCTTCTACATTTGCGGGTATTGGTTTTGGGAATGCAGGAGTCCATCTAGCTCATGGTATGTCATATCCCGTTTCAGGGATGGTAAAAGAATACATTCCTGAAGGATTTAAATCAGAGCATCCAATAATTCCACATGGTATGTGTGTAGTACTTGTCTCTCCTGCGGTGTTTCGTTTCACTGCGAAAATAAATCCAGAATTACACTTGGAAGCGGCAAAATTAATGGGTGTTGATATATCTAAAGCAGATAAAAAAAATGCGGGTGAAGTTCTTGCAACTGAAATTATTAGGCTTATGAAAGCTACAGGAATGCCTAACGGCTTAAGCGCTGTTGGTTATGGACCGAGTGATATTGAAGATTTAGTTCAAGGAACCCTACCGCAACATCGTGTAACCAAGTTATCTCCCCGACCTGCTAAGCCAGAGGATCTCAAGAAACTTTTCACCAAATCCTTAACTTTATGGTAAAAATGACAATTTTTATAATTCTGAATAATTACATTAACCAATTTTTGCGCATTGGCCCCCATCTACAGGGAGTATAACAGAAGTAATAAATTTTGCCTCATCCGATGCCAAGAAAAGTGCGGCATAAGCCGTATCCCATGCATTCCCCATTCCCCCTTTTAAAGGGACCATGCTATCCCTCATTTTTATTAGTTCCTCTTTTTTTATTCCCATACCTTTTGAGATTCCTTCAATAGCCATAGGGGTATTCATTAAACCGAGCATAATTGCATTCACACGGATACCATTCTTAGCATACTTCATAGCAAGTTGGTGAGTTAAAGAATTAACTGCTGATTTTGAAATTTTATAAGCTACATATCTAACTGCACAAACTGCTGCAACAGAAGAAATGTTTATGATTGAACCGCTTTCCTGTTTCTCCATCACAGGTAAAACATATTTACATGTAAAAAACATACCCTTTAGGTTTACATCAAAAATTTTATCCCATGCTTCTTCACTCAAGTCAACTAACTTCCTATCTCCACTACCTATACCAACATTATTGACTAAAATATCAATCCTTCCATAAACTTCAACGCATTTCTCAGCAATCCCTCGACAATTATCTTCTATCGTAATATCAGCTTCAAAAACGAAGGATTCCCCACCTTCTTTTTCGATCATGGTTTTTGTTTTTAAGACAAAATCAAGATTCTTATCAACCAACATTACTTTTGCACCTTCACGAGCAAAGAGGATTGACATAGCTCTCCCATTTCCTATAGTATCTCCAGGTTGTTGACCTGCTCCGATAATTATAACTACTTTATCCTTTAATCGATTAGCCATTTTACTCTTACACCTCATACTTTATATATAATTCTAATTTGTATTAAAAAATAAAAAAAATTGATATTTTTATTTCTTTTTTTTCTTCATTAATGCAACTAAACTAATAAGGACAACTGCAGAAATACCAATAATAATTGAAAGATCATATCCCGGGATTTCTTCTGTTGTAGAAATCGTTTCTGCTTCTATGATAGTCATGGCAACTGAATCGGTAGCAAAATTACCATATTTGTCTGTAATAGTAATAGTGTATGTATAATTCCCTGCGGCATATCCCCCTGGAATATTATATGTTATTGCTACACCACTTGCCCATGCAAGTGGACCTGCTACTATACCAACACCCTCAAGCACAATTGTGTATGTATTTGGATTTAAATCTGTTGCAGTCCATGAAATACTTTCACCCACATATCCAGTTTCAATAGTGAAGTTATCTGGGCTGTTTGTTATTACTGGATCAAAAGGTTCAACTAATGTGAGAGTAACAAGCATTTCACCTCCATATGAAAACTCATAATATGTAAGAGCTCCATCAGAATTGTAATTAACTTCTATATCAATAGCTCCACTATTGTTTTCAAATCCTAAGGCTGGTATGTTTAATAAATATCCATTCGATTGTGCTGTGGCTGAAATGTTATTATAAAACCCTCCTTTTGAACTCATTACGCTTAGAAATTCTGCAATAAAAGATGTCCAGTTAATATCTGTAGGTACAAATGGAATGCCCATAATACTATAAGCACTAAACGCGAGAGTCATATTTAATGTTTGCCGTAAGAAACTTGATGAATCATTCACTATTGCCCAAGGCATATCCCAAGAATCTGATATTGTCGGAAATGCGACAACATAGTACCCTAATGTCCCATTAACAGGTGTATATGTGATTGTAGTATTATCCCCATAAATGGAAAGTAATTCTCCAGTTTGTTCTGCCCCTATGTCGGTAACAGTTATAGGCCAACGAGATTGAGGTGCAGAAAGACTACCCCACTGATTATAAATCGCAGTTAGATTATATTCTGGTCCTAATGGAAAGAGATTATCTAAAGTATCTTCCAAATTATCCGATAGGTATGTACCCCAATTTGCACTATATACCCTGAGTTCTAGTAAAAAAACCTCATCCTCTTGTATTCCCACATAAGCTTGTGCTGTAGAGAACCTAATTAATGGAAGAAAAAGTAGTAAACCAATAAGGATTCCAGTTAAAGATCTTATTTTTTTCAAATTTTATTTACCTTTTTTTTTTCTAATTAATTTCTTAAGTAGATGTCGTATGATAAATTAAATCTCATTCTATATAAATCTAACATAAAATTTTCCATTATTAGGTTTCTAGTAAGATAATTTAAAAAAAAAGTATTTAATTAAGAATTTTGGAATTTTCCTTTCATTTTCATCATTGCATAAATTGCACTAAAGATAGCCATTACAGAAATGAAAACAATAAGGATTTGATTATATCCAGGGATTATAGGGGGTTCTGTTACTGTAATCCTTTCTCCTCCTATCCAAGCATAATAAGGAAGTCCACTAAAACCTATTCGCTCTGGCATTAACTCTGTGAAGTCCCATCCAATATTAATTCCAAATCCTTGCTGATATTGGGATATATAGAGGAATGGAACATGATAATTTTGGAGATCATTAACTAATTGATCATAAAGGGGTTGTGGGTCGTCTGAAAAGTAGATTTGGGTAAATAAATCATCAATAGTGTCATTAGCCATAAAGGCAAAATTATACCCGGAATATGGAATAACTCTGTTTTTAGAGGTGAAGAATGCATTCATTAACGGCCATGGAACCGTAGCACTATTTGGCCATAGAAATGGAAACATGTCATACAAAACGGCACCACCTGTAGCCACTTGATTTTGCCAAATATCCGGATCTGGAAATCCTGTGAAACCAAATCCAATATTGTTAAGGGCAGCTTCCATGAAAGTAGCCGCCTCTGATCCTGTGTTGTGTATCATGGTATGGGTATCTATGGGATTTGAATTAGCGACAGCAACCCATTCTGCAGTTGAATTACTTAAACTTAAACCTTTGGCGGAAAATTTTCCAGCATAATAAGGATCACTGAGTAGAATTTCACGTGCTCTCGTTAGATTATGATATGGTTCAGGGATACTAGGGTTATAGTATATACTTTCAAGACCAAGGCAACTTTGACATAGGTTTCCCCATCCTCCCTGAACAACATTAAAGTATGTTTCATAATCAAAGGAATATGATAAAGCTCGTCTTACTGTTCGATTAATACCATCTGGCATTGGAAGACTATATAATAACTGAAATATTTGTTTTGGGTTCATACCACCGTATCCATCTTCTATAGGAGTCGGTGCATTAAGGCCTTCCTCGCATTTAAAGGTGATATCGATTATACCAGGATCAAGATAGACTGGAACATAATCAAGTAGAGGATCATCTATTACAGCCTCATGATCTGTAATTGGGATTTGTGCAAGATCGGCAATATAATCAATTTCTCCAGTAAGTATTGCAGTGGTACGTGACTCAAAATCTGCAAAGTGACGAATATAAACGTCTGTTATAGAATGCCACCCTTCCGCTTCAAGAGCAGAACTATTCCAATAATTATCATTTTTTATCATATGTCCTGTTGCAGCTACTGCTTCATCAATATAATCAAATTTATATGGACCTGTACCAATCATATGACCAGGGAAAATTGAAGGATTGTCTTGAGGGAATTCAGGGTGTTCTCCCACACCATATATAGGGGTGTCAGACCAATCACTATAAGCCTTCATAGAAATCATCTCAAATGTAGCCCCTCCAAAATAAGCGGGGGCATTGGTCCATGTATTAAATGTAATATTTATCAAAGTAGGATTAATTATATCTGTATTATTAATTATAGGTATTTCAGAACCTAATCCAAAAAGATCATATTTGTACCAAGATAGATTCCAATTTGGAGTAAAATCAGCATCCCATTGTGAAGCATCAAACCAGAATAAATCCTGATTTTGACGATCTCCGTTACCAGTTAAATTTCCAGAGATAATTGTATTTCTATCAAGATTCCATTTTGCTACAGTTGCATTCCACTCCGAGCCATCATGAAATTCCACTCCCTCTCTCAGCGAAAATGCTATTGCTTTAACTCCACCGGTATGACCATTTTCATCAGGCCTTGGATAAATTGTCCAATTTGTTGCTAATATAGGATGAGATTCACCATCAAAATCCGTCCATATCAAACATTCGAGACAATTCTGTAGATAGTAATTATTGGGTGTAGAGATATATATAGGTGGATCCCAGTCACCTGCTCCAAAAACTGTTCCACAAACAAAAGTTTTAGAAGGTTCTTGAGCCACAGCAAGTAAATTGAGATTAGCAAAAACCGAAGTAATAGGAGTTAAAAAAGATATAAAGAACAAAATTGAAAATAGACCTTTTGTACGTTTTTTCATATTTTTTTCTCTTTATTTATTCACATAAATATTCAAGAATAATTTTCGAAAAATAAGGTTGATAATGTTTGTGATTGGGTAATATATAAATCTTTCAATTAAGCAAAAAAAGTTAGGTTAAAATAAAATTTAACTTTACTATTAATTACTTGAAATTAAGTGCAGTATTGAATCGTGATAAGTTTTGGTTCGAAGTAAAAGTATGGTAACATACATTATCAAGCGTATTTTATTCATGGTTCCCATGCTCTTCTTGGTCTTAGTAATTACTTTCATTTTATCAAGGGCAATGTTTGAAGATCCAGTATTGAATAAACTGGGGATCTTACCAGATCCAACGATTATTGAAGCAGAAAGAAGGAGGATGGGATTGCATTTACCATTAATAACTCAATTATTCATTTATTTAAAAAATTTTTTTACGGGGGATTGGGGAACATCGTACATCGTCTCTGAGGGTAAATCTGTAATTCAAATAATTGGGGAAATATTTCCGAAAACTATTGAACTGGTTATTGTTCCAATACTTATAATTCCCATTATTGGCGTCAAACTTGGAGTAATTTCTGCAAAAAATAAAGATAAAGCAAAAGACACATTTATTCGGGGGATTGGAATATTAGGAACATGTTTACCTATTTTTTGGCTTGCTACTATGCTCCAATACTTTGTTGGCCATTATATTGAAATTTACACTTATGGACAATTAAACCTTGAAATAATGTCTCCAAATTCAGTAACATTTTCTCAGTATCCAGATCCAGAATGGCCCTTTCATACAGGTTTTCGAATAATTGATGGATTTTTGTTTAACGATCAGGGGCTCATTCAAGACACCCTTTTACATTTGATCCTGCCTATGATTTGCATGACCTTTGTTTCACTAGCAGGCATTACAAGACAAACGAGAGCAAGCATGTTAGAAGTTTTAGAACAAGATTATATTAGAACAGCACGAGCAAAAGGTTGCTTAGAAAATAATGTTATTAGTAAGCATGCCTTACGAAATGCATTAATCCCCACTAGTAACTTAATCATAGGCGGTACAGCAGCTAGATTAACAGGAGCCCTTTTCTTGGAAATGGCTTTCAATTATACTGGTATGGGGTTTTTTATGGTTACAGCAATCACACTTGGTGATTATGTTTTAATTAATGGTATACTAGTCTTTACTGCACTAATAATCCTTAGTGGGAATTTGATTGCTGATGTAATGTACACTATTATAGATCCGCGTATAGCATATACTTAAGAAAGATATGAGGCTACTAAAATGAAACAATTATCCTCTAAAAAAATACAAAGTGATATACCGATTACTAACATGAAACGATTTAGGTATCTAAAGTTTTTCTTAATCCCTGGTTGGCGGGATCCTGCGTTTACTAAGCTTGAATACCAGATCGGAAAATCTAAATCTAAAAGGAAATTATTTAGGCGCCTAATTAAACCCTTAACTATAATAGGTTTTTTATTATTGTTATTTGTAACTTTTTGTGCAATATTTGCACCATGGCTTACTAAATACACTGTAAAAGTACTCACAGATAAGGGTCTTTCAGGAGGCATTCCCTTTGATGATCCAACAAGCGATCATCCATTAGGGACCACACAATATGCATATGACGTCTTAGGAAGGCTAATTTGGGGTTGTAGAACCGCACTCACATTTGGAATAGCTACAATAATAATTGGGGCATCAGGAGGAATCATCGTGGGAACTATTTCAGCATATTTTGGAGGACGAGTGGATGCTGTCATAATGAGGATAGCAGATTTAATAATGATATTTCCAGCTTTGATTCTTCTTATTCTTTTTACACAAATGGTAGGAGAACAATTGCCAATTATGCTTTCCCTATTCGGACTTCTTTCAATACCTGCGTTCGCTAGATTAATGCGCTCATCTGTATTTCAAGTTAAACAAAATCTTTATATTGAAGCAGCTCAAACAGGAGGTGCAAAAAGTTTTAAAGTTATGTTCAAACACATTATTCCAAATGCTATTGCTCCTATTATTATCAACTTTTTTGGGGGAGTCGGAGCAGCAATTTTGGGTTTTACATCAATTGCATTTTTAGGTTTCGGAGATCAAAGTTTACCTGATTGGGGTACTGATATTAATTTTGCAAGAACTAAATTTTCACACTATTATGCCGCATTTTGGCCAGGATTATTTATATTAATCGCAGTTATGGGATTTATGCTTATTGGT
Source organism: Promethearchaeia archaeon (assembly GCA_029856445.1). Classification (GTDB taxonomy): domain Archaea; phylum Asgardarchaeota; class Lokiarchaeia; order Sigyniarchaeales; family SOKP01; genus Loki-b32. The sequence continues at coordinate 847 of JAHQWY010000139.1, read as the reverse complement.
GATGGATTAAGAGATGCTTTAGATCCAAGATTACGCGTTACAACAAAGAAGGTGATATAAGATATTAGGTTTGCTTTTTCAGTTTGGTTATTATGTTAATTATTTAATGATTTTATTTGAGACAGTTTTTTCTATTATTATTATATTTTTTGTTGCTAAATTTGTTAACAAACCACTTCTACAGGAAAACCAAGTATCAATAAAGGAAAAGAATCTAACTTTTATGATAAGTTGTTTCTTAATTTTAATAATAATTTTAACTCTTAGATACACCTTAGGAATATTAGGTTTTTTAATTGAAAATTTTCAAATATTTGGTTCTGGTGAATCTCAATCGTTTGAACAGGTAGGATTCCTATTTTTTGCTGTAATGGCAACCCTTTTTTTTCCAATAAATCGATTTATCTGCATGAAGATTTGTAAGGATCTTCCTTCAGAGGATATAGAATTAAGATCAAAAACATATATTAAAAGAAGTTTATTAATAATTGGTATTTCATGGATTGTTGCTTCAGTTTTTCTCTCGATTGATATTCTAGATATCGAAATAGGGCACTTGATACCACCAGATACTTTAAGTCCAGATTATGACAATTTCTTACTTGGCTTTGAATGGGCTTTTTTGGTTGTAATGATTGACATTGGAATTACAAACTTAATTAATAGAACACTCTCTATTGAAAAAAGGCTTTCAAGAGAAGAACTCAACAATTCTATGATTCTAGCAGGACTAATTTCTTTTTCTATCTGGTCAATCCAGCTAATTATTGTTGAATTATATCTTGTAAGGTATTTTAATTTGAATTTATATTCTCAAGATATTCGCGTTTTAACTATTGTTGTTTCA